>JAPSKP010000039.1:25765-29170 GCA_031181585.1 Lysinibacillus sp. | reverse complement strand
GGGGGGAACTAATTGCTTTCCATTGGATATACGTTCTATTTATTGCCCTCATCATTGGGTGTATGGTAAAACGGCTTAATACAACGCTTGATCGGAGATGGACTAGAATTATGATTGTAACTATTATTAGCTTTTATGTAAGAATAAAAGGAAGAAAAACACCTCCTGTTGGCACTGTATATGCAGTATTTGCAGGGTGAGATATAGCTGGAACTGTTTTTCTGGAATTCTGTCCTTTGGTAATCTTTTTAGAGCGTATCGTACTTTCAGTTTTGATTTTACTATCGTCAATAAATTGCATTAAAACGGAATTAGTGATTATAAGTTTTTCCAATCAGTGGGTTTGGAGCAGATTATATTTCTCTTTTATTCGACAGAAGCAATTTTTAGAGGTACAGTTGATGCTAACTAGTTAGGAAATGGCGCAATTGGCACAGCAATTTCAGGCATAAAAGATTTTCATTTCTTAGGAATAAGAAGGTAATCCTTTTAATAATGATTCTCTTTTTTTCCTTAAACAAACCTGACCGGTCAGCACCATATGGTTTTCGCAATAAGTAGTATTAATCTTTTCTAAACCAATGCCTCTGCTGCTTCAAGAATAACAATTAAAGTGGAAACTTATTAAAATGTGCAACATATTAAAAAGGGATTTATAAAAATGAAGTATTTGCTTTTCCATATTTGATACTCACTGGATCCAGGGCTTCTCTACACCACTGATACGCGAAATACTCCCCCTTTCATCAGAGCTGTAGTTTTGATACCCACCCATTAGGACTGAATGAGGTAATTAGAAAACGGAAAAGTATTGAAATCCCTGAAGAATAGGCCTTTAAAATTGCTGTTTTAAAATGCGGCTTAATTAATTACCAGCGTTATACAAAATCGTGGTATAGAAGGGGGATGGCATTATAGCCAAAGAGGTTTGAACATATTAAACTAAACAAAAATGATATGATTAAAATAAAAATGACTAGTAGAAAGGAGACTATTCTATGAACCAAAATACTATTAAGCGTAATAATATAAATATTAGTGGCAAAGGTAAGAAGGCAATAATTTTCGCTCCTGGATTTGGATGTGACCAAACAGTATGGAAAGATGTTTCACCAGCATTTGAAGAGGAATATCAAGTTATTCTCTTTGATTATGTTGGTATAGGAAGTTCAGATTTATCCGCTTTTGACCCTGTTAAATATAGTAAACTATCCGGTTACGTACAGGATGTCTTGGATGTTTGTGCAGCATTAGATTTAAAAGAAGCAATATTTGTAGGACATTCTGTCAGTAGTATGATTGGTTTATTGGCATCCATTTCAAAACCTAATTATTTTTCACATCTAATCATGATAGGTCCATCACCTTGTTATTTGAATGATCCTCCCGGGTATTATGGGGGGTTTGAAAAAGAAGATTTAGTAAATTTAATCGATATGATGGAGAAAAATTACATTGGTTGGGCTAATTCTTTTTCAATTACCCTCTTAAATAATATAGAACGAGCAGAGGTAGCGAAAAATTTAGAAAACCGTTTTTGTTCCACTGACCCTTTAATCGCAACTACCTTCGCAAAGGCTTGTTTTTTTACGGACAATCGCCGGGATATTGTAAAGGTGAAGGTGCCTTCTCTCATTTTACAATGTACTGACGATATTATTGCACCTAACGTAGTTGGGGAGTACTTAAAAATGAATATGCCAAATAGCAGGATAACATATATGAATGCCATCGGTCATTGCCCGCACATGAGTGACCCAGAAGAAACTATTCAATCAATAAAAAATTACCTAACTAATCAAACTGAAACACTGGTTGGGGAGGGTGTAGGTGGAGTTTAAATGGAGAATTTGATAGAAAATGCACCATGTGGATTCATGACTTTAACAAAAGATGGTAGAATTCTAACTATCAATAATAAATTAGTTAAATTACTAGAATATCCATCGTCTGAGCTACTAATAGGTAAACATTTTAATGTTGCACTCTCAAATTCGGCTCGGATTTTTATTCAATTTTATTTTTTACCGCTTATCATAGCAAAGCACTATGTGGAGGAAATGTATCTCTCACTAACCACTGCAAATGGAGAAGAAATTCCTATATTATTAAATGCTTCCCTGCAAAAAAACAATGAAATCATTTGTGTAATTGTTCCTATGCTCAACCGAAGTGCATTAGAAGATGAACTTATTAACGCAAGAAAAATGGCTGAAAATGCTTATCATGAAAAAGAAAAAGTCCTTTTAGAATTAGAGGTAGCTCTCAGATCATTAAACAAGAAACAACAGGAACTTATGGAGACTAATCAACTAAACGCTAAGTTTAAGTTAGACACTGAACGCGAATTGCAGCTTGCAAAAAAAATCCAGCAAACGGCTCTAACGAAAGATATAATAAATGACAATATTCAAATCCTATCTTATTATCACGCTTCAAAATCATTATCTGGGGATATTTATGGGTTTTATCAAATTACTCCACATAAATATGGAGTAATTTTATTAGATGTAATGGGTCATGGAATTTCATCGGCTTTAGTTACCATGTCTCTTCAATCTTTGTTCCAAAAGTTAATTTCACAAGGGGTAGCACCAGAAATAGTTGTGCGGGAGTTAGACCAATACTTACATGAATTATTCCAGAATAATCAAGATGCCTGGCATTATTGCACAGCTATTTATCTAAATATTGATACAAGTACACAGACTATTGAATATATTAATGCAGGGCATCCCCCTGCCATTTTCCAAGAAGAAAATGGTACGCAGCATGAGTTGTTTGCAACTAACCCTCCATTGGGGACATTTGAAAATATTTCTTTCAAACCAAAAAAGGTGAACTATACTCCCGGGGCACGAATTCTTTTATATACAGATGGTGTATCTGAAGCCCTTATGCTAAATACCTTAAATCACTTATTATATGACTCATTACGGACTTCCTTAACGGAGACAAAAGATATTATTCAAAAAACACTCGAAAATATGGGAAGTAAATCTGAAAAATACAACAGCGATGATCAATGTTTCATTTTGATAGAGCTGTAATAAAGTTGATTCATTAAAAGAAGAGGATGTAATAAAATATTCCCTTTATTCTTTAGTACATAATTAAGGGGTGTAGAGAGAAAAGATAAAATCTATCAGAAATGAGGTCCATATATATTAAACAATAGAATGAAAAAGCTATATTGAATATGAAAATATACAATTAGCACAGTCAGCTAGCGACGTATACTTAAAGAAAGAAGAATTTGCGCTAACCCCACGCGCTACTTTTCTTTTACCTGGAGATAGATTGCTGGAGTTTTATAGCTGTTACTAACCTCCTTTCGCTATTTACTGCTAAACAATAATTGTATAAGGGATGAATGAGACCTTTAAACTATTAGAGAAATCCTCA
>JAPSKP010000039.1:0-25665 GCA_031181585.1 Lysinibacillus sp. | reverse complement strand
TTTTAAAAAGCATAAACTTCTTATTCCAATATCCAGTCAATCAATATCACTAAATTTCCTACTCCCATCTTACGGCTATCGGATCCATGACTATAAAAGCATTTTCGCTCCCCACGGACCGTTTCTTACCATATATCGTTATTTTATTTAGTTAAAACAAAGATTAAGAAGGTTGTATACACCCATTGTTTCCTTTCCTCATATTCTACGATTAAACAACTAGGGGGCAGTATCCTAATGAATGTTGATTTGTCGGCTCTGCATTTGATATATATGGTGTTTATTATGTTGATTATTGGATTTATGGTAAAACGGCTTGATACAACACTTGTTTCGATTTCAGGGATTTTCGTCATCGCTATGATGGCAACACAAAGCATAACGTCCTCTATCAGTGGTATTTTCAACAGCTTTATTTTCGCTATTACTGAACTTTTGCCTACCATTTTAATCATTTCAATCATTGTAGCGATGAGTCGAGTCTTGACGAAAACAGGGATTAATGAAGCAATGGTTGCACCATTTACAAAAATCATTAAAAATCCAACGCTTGCTTATTGGACCATCGGAATATTAATGATGATTATTTCGTGGTTTTTCTGGCCTTCACCGGCTGTCGCTCTTTTAGGAGCTGTCCTCTTGCCAGTTGCAATAAGAGCAGGGCTTCCTGCACTTGGAGTAGCAATGGCGATGAATCTGTTCGGTCATGGCATTGCATTATCGAGTGACTTCGTTATCCAAGGGGCTCCTAAACTAACAGCTGATGCAGCAGGGATTCCAGTAGGTGATGTAGTGACTGCCAGCATACCGCTTGTTATTACAATGGGTATTGTAACTACTGTCGTCGCTTTTGTTATGCTGCGGCGGGACATGAAAAAAGGAAATATAGAGCTAGTCGGCACTCATCAAAGTCAAAACGGTCAAGACACAGTGGAACATTTGCTTTCGTCAGCACAAAAGAAGTTTTTTGCACTCCTTATTCCTGCCGCATTTCTACTAGACGTTGTAGCAATGTCCAGTTTCGATTTGCAAGGCGGGGATGCGACAGCTTTAGTAGGAGGAACCGCTGTATTTATTCTGCTGCTGCTATGTATGACGGCTCATAAAAGGAAAGGGCTCGAGAAATCGACCAATTATTTGATACAAGGTTTTCAATTTGGATTTAAAGTATTTGGTCCTGTTATTCCAATCGCTGCCTTCTTTTATTTGGGTGATTCTGGATTTACGGCGATTATTGGTGACCACCTGCCAAAAACATCTCACGGCATTGTAAATGATTTAGGCGTTGCATTAGCCTCTGTCGTACCATTAACAAAGGAAATTGCCGTCATAACACTGACCGGTGTAGGAGCTATTACAGGGTTAGACGGCTCTGGTTTTTCTGGTATCTCACTCGTCGGCTCCATCGGAAATCTCTTTGGAACGGCCATTGGAGAAGGAACAGCTACCTTAACAGCACTCGGCCAGATTGCCGCTATTTGGGTCGGCGGCGGTACACTTATCCCTTGGGCGCTCATACCAGCTGCCGCTATCTGTAATGTCAGTCCATTTGAGCTTGCCCGCAGAAACCTTGTCCCTGTTCTTATCGGTCTCCTCGTCACAACGATTGTTGCGGTGTTTTTAATATAACGAAAACAAATTTTTATTTACGAGGTTAGCCGCGTATATTAAATAAAACAGACGGCATTTGCCGTCTGTTCAGCCTTAAACCTCTATGGGTTTCCACTTCTATTATTCTTTATTATTTTTTGTCTGCCTCTCCCATTGCTGTAATGAAGGATATGGATCAAATGCCCACTCGTTACGGCCATCAAATTTATAAATACCATAATGTAGATGCGGCGGGAATTTTCCGGATGTACCTTCTTTACCGTAGCCTGAGCTGCCTACAACTCCGATTGTCATACCCGGCTCTACAACATCCCCTACTTTTAATTCTTTATTATAAGACCCAAGATGGGCATAATAATGATACGAGTTATGATTGTCCCGGATCCCAATACGCCAGCCGCCGAAATCATTCCATCCCATCACTTCCACAACCCCGTAGGAAGTAGAGAGGACCGGTGTACCATAACCGGCAAAAAGGTCTGTTCCTTCATGACTCCTTCTGCCGCCCCAGCCTCTATTAGCTCCCCATGTTCCTCTATAGCTATAATTGTACTGTACAGGAACCGGGAATACATGGGTATCAAGATCAATCGAATTGAAATGCTTGTAAAGAGCGGCAATGGTAATAATCTGATTAACGACTTTTTCATTTTTATAATACTCCCATAGCGCTAGCTTGAAGCCTTCTTCATCTAAATCGTACTGGCTCAGATGGCTTGCCATTGTAAATAAGATGTCTTCATCATCATCAGGACTAGCGATGCCGTCACCGTTTCCGTCCATACCCATTCCCCCGAAGTAGTTAATATGAAAGGGGGACCTATCTTTTTCTGTTGGATTCAACGGACCTATCCAATCTTCTTCGGAGAATTGGATGGAAATGACACTTTCTCTCTTCGGAATATCTGAACGAACGGATTGAATGTTCCGCTCATATTGATCGATTGCCGCTAAATAATGCCAAGGAACAAGAAGATCTCCAAAGTGAACATAATAAGCCATACGCTGCTGTATAATATCTTCCCTGGATGGCTCTTCATTCGCCGATGCATCAATCGAAGTGAAGTTAATGTATATGGCCGCTGCTGTCAAAAAGGGAATAAGATATCGTCCCAAAAATAAACCTCCTTTCTTCTTTCCTTAGAATAACCGGATTTCGGTTTTCCATGAGTTGAGGTCAGCCAATGTACAGGCTAGGGTGTCTTTTTATCTTTAATCTACATATAATGTATAGGCATTAAAGCACTCTTGTTCATTTCATTCAACTGCCTTTCTATTGTACGGCTATTATTATTTCCACTCAGATATTTAAAATCGTTATAGGAGGCTTGATGATGGTGATTAAAATTACAGCAGACAGCACTTGTGATTTGCCAGCAGCAATCCTAGAAGATCTCAATATTGCGGTAATTCCTTTACATATCTTGATAGATGAAAAAAGTTTTCGAGACGGTTTTGACATTACACAGCAGGATATTTTCAAATATGTCGGTGAAGAAAATCGGAGGTGTACAACAGCAGCGATAAATGTGTTTGAATATGAAGAATTCTTCTCTATCTTCACCACAGATTATGAAGCAGTCATTCATATTACAGTTGGTTCTGACTTTTCTTCCTGTTACCAGAATGCCATACTTGCCTCCGAAAAGTTCAGCAATGTATATATCATTGACTCTAAAAATTTTTCGGCAGGCAGCGGCCACCTCGCATACGATGCGGCCCTGATGGCAAAAGAGGGACATGGTGCCGAAGACATCGTCCAGCAGCTGAAGGCGTTTGTTCCAAAACTCGATACAAGTTTCGTTTTGGACCGGCTCGATTATTTAAAAAAAGGCGGACGCTGCTCAAATATAGAAGTACTTACTGCTGCGTTGTTGAAGATTAAGCCATCGATTGAAGTAAAGGATGGCAAAATGACAATCGGCAGAAAATATCGTGGTCCTTTATTACGCTGTATAGAGAAATATGTAAAAGAGCGCCTCGAAAATAATGATTTAATTGACTATAGTAGATTATTTATCACACATGCCATGTGCCCTCCCGAAATTGTTGAGAAGGTAAAATTCTGGGTCGCCGAATATGCATCTTTTGATGAGGTCATTGAAACGCATGCGGGAACTACGCTGTCCGTCCATTCCGGCCCTCATGCATTGGGACTTTTTTATAAACGCAAATGAAGCTAGCAAGCGTATACTATTTCCCTCATTGAGTATGAGTGATTTGCAATCAGGTCATCCGCAAATTGCATTTTTATTGAAAAAAAAGGAATGTTGCTTTTCCTTTCGTCATAATTACTTATATGTATTTATTATTGCATTTGGCCTTTCGCTCATTCCTTCTTTTTTTCCAAAAACAGAGGTTATTTTATTTTTTACTATTCAATTGACATATTCGAGAAAATAGCCGCTCAAACGATCACTATATTTCTATTCACATATAATCATTCCCTATCTCTTTTTCGCAAAAATTATTTTAATATCATGTTATAATATGGATATACCTATAATAATGGAGGTAAAATGAGATGATTAAAATTACGGCAGATAGCACTTGCGATCTTTCACCTGAGCTTCTAAATAGATTGGATATTACTTTAACTCCACTGCATGTCCTAATTGATGACGAGGATTTCAGGGATGGCATTAATATTATGCCTCTGGATATTTTCAAGCATGTCGGAGAACATAACCGGACATGTACAACATCAGCCATCAACACCTACGAGTACGAGGAGTTCTTTTCCCAATTTACGAATCAATATGAGGCAGTCATTCACATTAACCTTGGCTCCGACTTTTCTTCCTGCCATCAAAATGCAAAGCTTGCAGCACAAAGCTTTGACAATGTATATGTCATTGATTCGCAAAATCTTTCAACAGGAAGCGGCCACCTTGTATATGAGGCGGCATTACTTGCACAAGAGGGGCATGCTGCACAGGACATCGTAGACGCAATACAGGCGCTCATTCCTAAGGTCAATGCCAGCTTTGTTATTGACCGGATGGATTATTTAAAAAAGGGCGGACGCTGTTCAAGTATGGAAGCATTCGGAGCAACTCTCTTAAAAATTAAGCCATCGATTGAAGTAACACATGGAAAAATGGCGGTAGGGAAAAAATATCGGGGAAACTTTGAGAACTGTCTGGAAAAATACATAAAAGATCGCTTACAGCAAGACGACCAGATCGATAAAAGCCGAATCTTTATCACGCATTCTATGTGCTCGCCAGAAACCGTTCAAAAAGTACACGGCTGGATTGCACAATATACGGAATTTGAGGAAGTAATTGAAACTTCCGCTGGCTGTACGATTTCTGCCCATTGTGGTCCAAATACATTAGGTATTTTATATAAAACAAAATAGCTTATTTATCGTTATAAGTTTTTCTCAAGCTTTCCTATAAAAACCATCAATTTTTCCATATAACTCTTATTTAGTTTGGGGAAAATAGTAATAGCTCTGTCCAAATAATAAAAGTCCGCCTCCCGCTCAATATAGGAGACGGACTTTTCACTTCAATTCTTACTGGTTTGCCGCTACCTTTTTTGCAGAGGTCTGTCGATAAAACAAGTTTGCACATAAAACGAGGAACAACACGGCAGCGATCAGCAGCAAGAAGCTGATTCCTTCTGCTACCTGCAAATACAACCCGCCAAAAACCGGACCGCTTAAACTGCCTAGACTAAAGAAAATTCCACAAAGTAGATTTCCAGTCGGCAGCAGCTCTTTTGGTGTTAAATCTGCCATATAGGTGATTCCCATCGAAAATAAAGAGCCGACACTCATACCAGCCAAGGCAAAAAATACGGTTACCGCCATTGCAGAATGCTCTAGCAGGCTGCAAATAAAGAACAAAATTGTTCCTAAGGAAAGACCGCCGATAATCACCTTGCTCCTCCCTATCTTATCTCCAAGAATTCCTAATGGTATTTGAGTGACAATCGCTCCAATTGAAAATGCAGCTAATGCAAAGGAAACGGATGTAACCCCCAAATCCATTCGCAATGCATATACGGGAAACAGTGCATTGAGTGAAGATTCGAGAAATCCATATGTAAATGGCGGCAAAAAGGCAATCCACCCATATTTGAAAGCTAAACGGTAACGGTTCCAGCCGCTATTATTTGCATCACCTGTCAAAGCTTTAGGCTTTTCGTTTTTCACTAGAAATACGAGTGACCATGCTATAAGACAAAGAGCACTTGAGATGACGAATGGCAGCACTTCTGAAAATTTAATGAGCTGAACAAAAAGAGGCCCTACTGCAAAGCCCACACCGAATGAAAGCCCATAAATGGACATGCTCTTTCCTAGCTTCCCTTTTTCAGCATCTGACGTAATCCATGTTTGTGTGGAAAAATGGAGAGCATGATCTCCAATTCCGATCAGCATACGTAAGACAAACCAAAACATCACACTTTTCCAAAAGGGGAATAAAAAGAGAGAGACAAATACAAGTGCCCCTCCTGCAATAATAACTGGTTTGTAGCCATATTTACGGAGCGGCTGCTCAATAAAAGGAGAGATTAACAACGTACCTATGTATATACCCGTCGCATTCAGACCATTCAAGGTAGAAGAGACACCATCCATTTCGAAAATAACTGAAATAAGCGGCATCAGCATCCCTTGTGAAAAGCCGGAAATTGAAACAATAACGACTAAAATCCAAAACTTTCGCTGCTCATAATTTAACATCATCTTCCTTATTCCTCCACTTACTTCGATATCCGTATTATCTTACCATATGGAGTCTAGCAAGCGGTAGCCATTCTAAAGCAGCAAAAGCCCTAGTAAACCTTTAAAGTTAAAGTTTACTAGGGCTTTATATATCATTATGGACCATAATCATTCAACTGCTTCATCGGCAAGACTAGCCGAAAAACGTGTTAAAACTCCCTCCTTCTCTTCTATTGGAATGAGTAATGACTTCTTGTTTTCGACCATCCCCTTCTGTTTTTGATTGTGTTAAATATAGCATAATACTTCTATATTGTAAATATTCTAAATTCACAAAATATTAAATTAATTAATAAGTACTAAAGATATTCCATTCTTATGCACAAGCGTTGTAATTTGTATTGAAATTCGGTACGATAACGGTACTATGTGAAAGGTGGCACCTATATGTCAAATCCAATTACAAATAAAGAACAGCAGGTAACCTACTTAAAAGAGCGTCTTGAAATTTTCCTGGAGGTGCTCGATGCAATCGATCCGGAAACGACAGAAGTAGAAGATATCGATCGCTTAATCAAGATGGTGGATGATTTAGAGGAGAAGATGGATCAATTCCATACTCGCCCTGAAATAAGTGAATAAAAATGGACTGCCCCGTTTACAAATGTGACAGTCCCAGAGTGAAGACAAAGTCTTTTTTGACTTTGTCTTCACGTTTTTTAAGTCATTTTATAAAATAACGGTTTACTCAGCCTGTCTCGAAAACGCTTTTCAGACGTATATGAGCATGCTATTCAAAGCTTCAACCAAGCAGTTACAAAAGTGTTTTTTAATAACAGTCCCAGTTATACAGAACATTAGCGAAGTTTCTATTTTTCAAATCTTCCTTGCTGATGAAGAAGTTTCCTACCCCCATGTCACCCCACATGATATCATTATTTTCGTCTGAATCAAGCTGGAACAGCAGGAGCAGTTTATCCCGTAACGTCTCAGATTCCCGGGGGTCATTTTGAGTAAAGAATGGATACCCTCCAATTTTATGGCCTTGGCTTGGATATGTTTCTTCATAAGCTTCATACAGCGCCTCGTCAAACTCTATATTTTCCTGTTCAATTCGGAAGTCACTAATGGAAACCGGGGCTTCATCCTTTTCGAAACACATTTTATATTCTTTATTTGGAAGGAACGGCAAATAAATTTCTTCTTCATCATCCTCTAAGAAAGAGAAATCCTGCATTCTTTTGCTTTCTTCCTCTTCGATCTCCTCATGGTAAATAACACGGAATCCATTTTGTTTCGTTTGATCATCGAAATTCATCCCCAGTACATCATCATAACCATCAATAAAGAACTGCAGAATCCCTGAATTAGGAAAGTCATCGCTGAACTTCACAACTTCACTGAAATTAATCTGTGCGAGCAAGTGAAGGGGGTTTCCCTCTTCGTTGAAGGGATATTGGTCATTTTTCAAGAAATACGGATTCCCCCCTACCTTACTGGATGTAATATCAGTTTTCTCCTTGCTCAATGTTACTTTTACAAATGGCGCCATTGTTTTTGTAATAGCTTCACGGTAAACCTCCAGCATTTTCGGTACATTCATTTTTTTCCCTCCATTTTAAAATTGGAAATTCTTTACGACCCCTTATACCCTATCATTATTCATTTCAGGTGAAAAGCATTCAAAATAGACTATTCTCTTTTAGCAAAAATAGCAGAATTATTTCATTTATTCCGATTTCTATCGGGTAAGCGCTCTTTTTTTTATCGTTTTAAACAGTTATAATGATTATTGGTTTAAAATAATTCTTATTTTTCTGGGGGGAAAAATATTATGGCAGTAGAGACTAAGACTTACTTAGAAACTTTGGAAAAAAGCCTATATGATTTAGTGACTGAAACGTCTACTAATTTACCAAAAGACGTTCGTCGTGCGATTAAAGCGGCAAAAGAAGCAGAAAACGCAGGCACTCGTGCAGCAATGTCTTTAGACACAATTACAAACAACATTGTTATGGCTGAAGATAATGTTTCTCCAATCTGTCAAGATACTGGTTTACCAACATTTAAAGTATATACTCCTGTAGGTGTCAATCAGTTGGAAATTAAAGCAGCAATCAAAAAAGCAATTGTTGCAACAACTGCTGATGCAAAGTTACGTCCAAACGCAGTGGATTCATTAACTGGTAAAAACTCTGGCGACAACTTAGGTGATGGCCTACCGGTAATTAAATTCGAACAATGGGAAAACGACTACATTACAATCAAGCTCATCCTAAAAGGCGGCGGCTGTGAAAATAAAAACATCCAATATTCCCTTCCTTGTGAGCTAGAAGGATTAGGCCGTGCTGGTCGTGATTTAGATGGAATCCGTAAATGTATTCTTCACTCTGTATGGCAAGCACAAGGACAAGGCTGTTCTGCCGGCTTTATCGGTGTTGGTATCGGCGGCGATCGTTCAAGCGGTTATGACCTTGCAAAAGAGCAATTATTCCGCGCAGTCGATGATGTGAATTCAAACGAAGATTTAGCGAAATTGGAAGATTATATCGTCAAAACATCAAATACATTCGGCGTTGGTACAATGGGCTTCGGTGGTGAGGCAACATTATTAGGATGTAAGATTGGTGTTATGCACCGTATCCCTGCTTCCTTCTATGTATCTGTAGCCTACAACTGCTGGGCTTACCGTCGTATGGCAATTGATATCAACCCGGAAACGGGCGAGATCATCAACTGGCACTATCAAGACGGTGAAAAAATCACATTCCGTGATGAAGAACAAACAGCTTCTTCAGACGGTAAAGTTGTAGAATTAACAGCACCAATTACGGAAGAACAAATTCGTGAATTAAAAGTTGGCGATGTGGTAAAAATTACTGGCCGTATGTACACTGGCCGTGACGCAATCCACCATCATTTGATGAGTCATGATGCACCAGTTGACTTAAATGGTCAAATCATCTACCACTGCGGACCTGTTATGGCCAAAGATGAAGCCGGCAACTGGACAGTTAAAGCTGCTGGACCGACAACATCAATTCGTGAGGAGCCGTACCAAGGTGATATCATGAAAAAATTTGGTATCCGTGCAGTCATCGGTAAAGGCGGTATGGGACCAAAAACACTCGCTGCTCTTAAAGAGCACGGCGGGGTTTACTTAAACGCTATCGGTGGAGCAGCCCAGTACTATGCTGACTGCATTAAGGGTGTTGACGGCGTTGATCTAATGGAATTCGGTATTCCAGAAGCAATGTGGCACCTAAATGTTCAAGACTTTACAGCAGTTGTAACAATGGATTCTCACGGCAACTCATTACACGCTGATGTAGAAAAATCATCATTAGATAAATTAGCATTGCATGCAGAGCGCGTATTCTAATCGCAAACTGCTGATCCCTGCAAATCGCAACGGTCTATCCGTTGCGATTTTTTTATTTGCAATTCCTTCCTACAAGAGGTATCCTAGTTTATAATAATTCTAAATTAATAAATTTATATTTTAAATGAAAACCTCTATCAATTAGCAGTTTTATAAGTTTCGATACTGATTTTCATTATCAAGGAGTGATTATATGGATTATTCTAATCGAGAATCGATAGCTCTAAATGAGAAAATAAGAGAGCATAAGGAGCTTATTGCCGCAGTCTTATCAGGTATTATTATCTTTTTTGCATGGAGAATGGATTCGGTAGGACTGGAAACAGCTGCTGTTATCGCTTATATCTCTGCTTATATCACGGGGGGCTATGCGAAAGCGAAAGAAGGGATAACAGAAACAATCAGACAGCGAAAGCTAAATGTGGAAATTCTTATGATTTTAGCGGCAGTCGGCTCCGCAATCATCGGCTACTGGACAGAAGGAGCCATCCTTATCTTTATCTTTGCAATGAGCGGGGCTCTCGAAACCTATGCTATGAATAAAAGTCACCGGGAAATTTCAGCACTGATGGAGCTGCAGCCTGAAGAAGCCTGGCTTGTACGCGGGGGTTTTGAACCAATTCGAATGGCTGTCAGCGCATTAAAGCTTGGCGACCATGTCCTCGTAAAACCGGGAGAACGTATTCCGATTGATGGTGTCATTTTTAAAGGACACTCTACAGTAGATGAAGCAGCGATTACCGGAGAATCAATGCCTGTAACAAAAGAGGCAGGTGCCCAAGCGTATGCAGGGACCGTTAATTTAAACAGCCCTCTTACTATCAAGATGACGAAGCACAGTAATGAAACAATGTTTCAGAAAATCATTAAGCTTGTTGAATCGGCACAAAGTGAGAAGTCCCCTTCTCAGCAATTTATTGAACGTTTTGAAGGCACTTATGTAAAAGTTGTATTAGTGATTGTAGGACTTATGCTTTTCGTTCCACATTATTTATTCGAATGGGACTGGTCGACAACTTTCTACCGAGCGATGGTTTTGCTTGTTGTTGCTTCCCCTTGTGCCCTTGTAGCTTCCGTCATGCCCGCTACATTAGCCTCTATTTCTAACGGGGCCCGTAATGGCATTTTATTTAAAGGCGGTATACATCTTGAAAATATAGGCGGAATTAAGGCATTAGCAGTCGATAAAACTGGTACACTGACAGAAGGAACACCAGTCGTGACAGATTTCTTGGTACGAGAAGATATCGATAGTCAGGAAGCACTTGCTGTATTGGCAACAATCGAAGGTCAATCAACACACCCTCTTGCCCAAGCAATTTCCCGCTATGCTGCTGAAAAAGGAATCAAGGTAAGCAAGCAGGCTGTTATTGAGGATGTTCCTGGTCATGGTATTCAAGCAACGATCGATCAGCTTGATTATAAAGTTGGCAAACCTGATTTCGTAGGGAAAGAGGAAGCCTATCAATTTGCTGATGGTGCATTAGCTAAACTGGCATCAGAAGGAAAAACGGTTACTTTCATTCGTGATGACCAAGGAATTTTAGGCCTTATCGCTTTAAAGGATATCGTTCGTGATGAAGCGAAAACGGCGATTTCTTTCCTCCAGGACTTAGGTATTCATGTTGTGATGCTTACAGGCGATAACAAACAGACAGCTGGTGTCATCGCGAAAGAATCTGGTGTAAACGACTATGTGGCAGAATGCTTACCCGAAACAAAAGTGGAATATATTCAGAAATACAACCAAGAATATGAAGAAATCGGTATGGTAGGTGACGGGATTAATGATGCCCCCGCTCTTGCTACTGCAACGGTAGGAATCGCAATGGGCGATGGGACGGATGTTGCACTTGAAACAGCTGACATTGTCCTAATGAAAAACAATTTGACGAAAATTGAATATGCCATTCGTATGTCCCGTCAGATGCAGCGCATTGTAAAGCAAAATATCGTGTTTTCTATTGGAGTTATCCTCCTACTCGTCATCTCGAATTTTTTCCAGGCAATTAATTTACCGCTTGGTGTCATTGGCCACGAGGGAAGCACGATCCTCGTTATTTTGAATGGTTTGCGAATGCTGCGCAACATATAAAGCTATATACACTAGCTGCTTGAAGCGGCAGCTAGCATGTATACTTAGATAATTGATGATTCACAGTTACACCTTTCCTTACAAAGATAAAGATGAGACGTATCTAACCTCATCTAAAAAAGCGAAGTTGCTAGGCTCACGAGCAACTTCGCTTTTACGTTTTTAGTGAATGTTCTACGAAATGGCGAATGAATTATACAATAACATTGTTTAATTTCATTTTTAGATTTAGCGGGATCATGAATTACTTCATGTTATACCTTTAGACAGAAGAACACCTTTTCAAATTAATTTTTTAGAGTCAGGCAACTATATTTAACCAATAGTATTTTTTAATACAGCTTTCAAATGAAAATCGGAGAGGTTCGTATGCAGACGATGATACCACTCCGACTGGGCGAAGCGAGGGTGAAAACTGTGCCTTACCCCGGGTAAGCGTCCACCGGAACGTAGACTGCCGGTGCCATAAAAAAGATGAACCCAATTCAATGAGTTCATCTTTTTATTTAAGGTTAGGTTTTATCCCGGCAATTTTCTATTTTAAAACACTGGTGATTTACTCGTTTCCTTACTTTCAAGGGCGAGCTGACGCTTTTGCATGGAGGCGTTAATTAAGCCTCCAAAAATCAGGATCATCCCTGTGAAGTACAGCCACAGCATTAAGATAATTACTCCGCCAATACTGCCGTATGTGGTACTATAGTTTCCAAAATTATTAACATAATATGAAAACCCATATGTCAGTACAAGCCATCCTGCTGTTGCAAAAACTGCACCCGGCATGACGCTGATAAATTTCAACCGTGGATCAGTATTTGGAACAACCCAATACATAAGAACCATCACACCAAAAATAAGTAAAGGCGGCATAAGCCATCTAATAAAAGCCCATACGGAGCCTAATGAGCTTTCCACTCCTATATAGGAAAAAAGGAGATTGCCAAGCTGCTGTCCGAAAATTGGGAATACTAAAGCCAGTAAGATGATCAAAACAAAGGCTACAGTAAAAAGCAATGATAAAGAACGATTAATAAAACCAGCTCTTCCATCTACATCATACGCTCTATTTAAAGCCTTCATAAGAGCATCAATACCCTTTGAGGCAGACCAGATTGTCCCGATAATCCCAATAGAAAGAAGCCCGCCATTTTGGTTTGTCAGCACTTCTGTTAAAGTCCCTTCGATAAGGGAAAAGACTTCAGAAGGTATGACATCATCCATAAATTCAAACACCTGCTCCTGCTCAAGGTTCAGGTATGGCAGTAACGTCACCAAAAAAATGAGTAAAGGAAAAAATGATAATAGGAAGAAGTAAGCGAGTTGTGCACCCATACCCGACATATCAACACGCTGCACACTTGATATCAAATCTTGAAAAAAACCTTTTGCAGTCGTTCTGTCGATCTCTGATTCACGTGGTGCGACAAATGATTTAACGAAGGCAATCGCTTCTTTTGGAGCAGAATTTTCTTCTTTCATAGACGTTCACTCCTTCCTCATATCTTTTACATTTATGCTTCCGTATTAGGCTTCGTAAACGCTTCTTTTGTCTCAGTTACCATACTCATGACTGTATCCGGCAAAGCCTTTGCATCTTCTACCTGTGACATGATCGAGTCGATATTCTTCTGGGCTGAAGAATATAAATTTTGAGCTTGCTCGACTTTTGTTTCAATTAATTGCACCAGCTCGTCGCTATTTTGTGCATAATACGTTACTGTCTCTTTAATTTTCTTTGATGTTTCAATTGTATGCTGACGTGTATTCTTATCCAGCATACTGATAACCGCCCCTGTCAGAGCACCTAATAAAACTGCAGGTATTAACTTACTTTTTGCCATATCTATTCCTCCTGTATCTGCTTTTTACCCCAAATAACTTGTGTATAAAACAATCATGCTATATATATTTTAACCAGGTTTCCAACTTTTTGAAAGCAATGGGTAGTAAATCATTCCTCATAAATCATTTTTTTCGACATTCCCCCATCAATCGTCAAATTGGCCCCTGTTATGAAATTATTTTCAGGATGTGTAAGATATAAACATGCTCTAGCAATATCTTCAGGTTTTCCAACACGATTGGAGAGATGCTGAATATGATCAATATCACGCAACGCTTCATAATCACCGGTTTCAATCCATCCAGGTGAGATACAATTAACCGTAATATTTTTTTCCGAAAATGATCTGGCCAGTGCATGAGTTAGTGCAACAATCCCTCCCTTACTCGCTGCGTAGGCCTCTGTATATGGTTCAGATTGAAAAGCACGTGTGGAAGCAAGCGATACGATAGCTCCCCCTTGCATATATTTCGCTGCCTCCCTTGAGCATAGAAATACACTGCGTAAATTCGTATTTATTATGTCCTCCCAGATTTCCAGCTCCAATTCAGTAGGTGGTTTGACAATAAATTTCCCAGCATTATTAATGAGAATATCAATTTTCCCGTGCTGTTCTGCCACCTGAGTCATCAATGACCGAATATCGGCTTCTTTTCGTACATCGGTCTGGATGAAATGAATAGCAGGCTCCGTCACTTCTGTAATATCAGCCGCAATCACCGTCGCTCCTTTCCGGCTATAAGCTGAAGCAATTGCTTTGCCGATCCCCTGTGATGCTCCTGTTACGATAACTACCTTACCTTGAAACATGTAATCGCCTCCTTACTTGAAAACGTATCATTTGTTTCTCATTTTTTCAAATCGATTATTATTGACTTTAGTACAGCAAAATGAAATGATATTTTCGTATATGTAGAAAGGTAGGTTAAAAAATGGATTTAACAAAACCCTCACAGGAAAATGTAGTGTATATGATTGAACAGATGAAAGACAAGCTTCGCATGGTAAACGTAGATGCAATGAAGTCCGAACACTTCAGTGAAGATAATTATGAGGATTTGCTGGATTTGTATGAAATGGTGATGAAACGAGATTCATTCAGTCCTAGTGAAATGCAGGCAATTGTTGCTGAATTAGGTTCATTCCGCAAATAAAAATGGAGCGTCTAACTTTGTCTAGACGCTCCATTTTTTGTCTTATTTCCTGGGAAATTCATGTCATTTCCTGTATAGTTTTTTCGAATCCTGCTTATTTGTTTAACGCCGCTGCAATTGCAGCTCCAACTCGAGCATTATTTTTCACCAGGGCAATATTTGCCTCCAATGATTTCCCGGCCGTTAGTTCTTTTACTTTCCCTAACATAAATGGTGTTACTTCTTTTCCGGCAATCCCTTTTTCTTCAGCCTCAGCTAGTGCTTTTTCAATGATACCATTGATGAAGTCCGACTCCAATGCGTCCTCTTGTGGAATTGGATTAGCGATGACCGCTCCGCCGCGCAGCCCTAAATCCCATTTTGCACGCATCATTCCAGCAACTTCCTCCGGAGAATTTGCACGGAAGTTCACCTTAAATTCTGAATCACATGTATAGAATGCAGGCAGCGTATCTGTATCGTAGCCGATTACTGGTACACCTTTTGTTTCCAAATATTCAAGGGTTAAACCGATATCTAAAATTGACTTTGCTCCTGCACAAACAACAGCTACATTTGTCATCGCTAATTCTTCTAGATCAGCAGAGATGTCCATTGTCGTTTCCGCACCTCTATGTACGCCCCCGATTCCTCCAGTTACAAACAGCTCAATTTCCGCAAGTTCTGCGCAGATCATTGTTGCTGCAACTGTTGTAGCACCAAGCTTTTTCGTAGCTAGTAAATAGCCTAAGTCTCGTCTTGAAGCTTTTGCTACACCTTGTGCATTGCCGAACATCTCTAATTCTTCGTCTGACAATCCAATTTTGATTTTTCCATCAATAATAGCAATAGTCGCTGGAACAGCCCCATTTTCACGGATGATTTGTTCTACTTCTCTTGCAGTTTGTACGTTTTGCGGATATGGCATACCGTGTGAAATAATTGTTGATTCAAGTGCAACAATCGGTAAACCTTTCTCTTTCGCTTCCATTACTTCTTGTGAATAGGATAAATATGCTTCCATTATAATTCCCTCCATATAACTAGTTCGTTTACTGATAAATCTTCTCTTACTGTTGTATCGCACTGCAATGTCTGCGATGCATTGTAAAGACCAAACTTTACAGCTTCAAGGAATGGCTCATCTTGCAGCATAGCGTGCAGAAAGGCACTCACAAAAGCATCACCGGCTCCTGTAACATCCACTATGCAATCGATAGGTACAGCCTTCAAACGCTCGATTTTCCCTTTATGGCCTGTTATTACTCCTGCCTCCCCTAGGGTTATGACAACATGGTCAACGCCCTTTCCAAGGAATTCAGATACAGCATTTTCGTAATCCTCTTCAGTTTTCAGGCTGCGCTGTAAATAGGTCTCTACTTCATCTTTATTGCTAATAAAATACGTCAATCCCTGTAAACTATCCGGCATATGATTCATTTTCGGGGAAGATACAGGGATAACCGCAAGTGGTATGTCTCTTGTACGTGCAAGATTCACTATATACTCCACTGTTTCCCGTGGTGCGTTTAAATCGATAATGATGCATCGTGCATCTACGATTCTTGCTTCATACTTTGTAAGCATGGATGGTACCAGCTCTTTATAAATCTCCATATCGGCCATCGCAATAACAAGTTCACCATCATGTGTAAGCACTGCAGAGTAAGAACCGGTCGATTTATCCGGTAAAATCTCTGTCATTTCAAACGAGATAAATTTCTCGGAATGTTTTTTAATCTTCTCTCCATCATGATCTGCTCCCATCATCGTGAGGAGCTTGACTTCGTTCCCGAGCCTCCCTAAATTTTCAGCAATATTGCGGGCTACCCCCCCAACACTTGTTGTAACATTTGCAGGATTGGAAGTCTCTAGCCGGACTGTCCCTTCGATATGAAACTTTCGGTCGACATTCGCTCCTCCAATGGCTACGATGGCCTTTTTCTCCGGAAGTATATAGGCACGGCCTATAACCTCTCCTCTTCTTGTGAGCGAGGAAATAATATTGGCAAGGGCTGGACGTGATAATCCTACTTTCTCTGCCATTTCCTGTTGGGATAGGTAGGGGTTTTCCCTAATCAGCCCCAATACAAGTTGCTCCTTTTCGTTCAAGGTATTCACCTCTTCTAAACATTTGTTTAAATTATAAACCTTTGTTTATAAAAATGTAAAGAGTCTTCTAAAAATTTTTAAAAGAGCTTCTTTTTGCCGAAATTATTGGTAGGTTGATAAGGTATCTAAAGAAGGACTACTTGTAGTAAACCTTGTTTAAGAAAAAAGAACTGCCGAGAAAGTTTCCACTTTCTCGGCAGTTCGGTTGTTTATTAATTATTATTCGTTCCATTATCTACTTCAGTCGTAATTGGATGATCCGTTCCTACTGGTAAATCTGTTCCATCCTCTGCTATACGCGGCTGAATAAGGACTTCAACACGGCGATTTTGTGAGCGCCCCTCCGGTGTATCATTTGAAGCAATTGGGCTATACTCTCCAAAGCCTTTAACACTAAAGTATTTAGAGTCCAGAGTTGGATTAGAATCCACAATGATTTTCAAGAAATTCACAGCACGCATGACCGACAGCTCCCAGTTTGATCCAAACTTTGCTGTATTCATTGGGACATTATCTGTGTGGCCGGTAATAATAACATTCCGTGCTGGGTCAAATGCTAAAATTTCCGCTAATTCATCCCCGATTTCTGCATATTGAGGTTTAATATCCGCGCTTCCTGGATCAAATAGCACGCTGTCTCGAATTGTAATCAGCAGCCCTTCATCCGTCATCGTTGTCTGGAATTGATCCTCCAGCTCGTTGACTGCAATCAATTCCTCAACCTTCTCTTTTGTCTCCTGGAGCTGGGCTTGATCCTCCTCATAGCGGGAGGCTGACTTTTCTAATTGATCGACAGAGCCATCTGGATTTGCCACAGGCGAAGTATGTTCCATTACGCCCGTGCCTCCATCGAACACTTGATTAAAAACTTGTGACATTCTATCAAGCTTTTCCTGATCCACCGTACTTGAAGCAAACAACACGATAAACAGTGCTAATAAAAGCGTCAATACGTCGGCATACGGTACTAGCCATGATTCATCTATGTGCTCTTCGTGTTTTTTATGTCTACTCTTCTTTGCCAAGGCCATCCGCCCCGCCTTCTGTGATTTTCTTGCGTTCTTCCATCGTTAAGTAAGAGGCTAATTTTTGCTCGATTACTCGTGGTGCCTCTCCTTCCAATACGGAAAGAATCCCTTCGATCATCATCATTTTTTGCTTTACCTCTACCGATGACTTTCGCTTTAGTTTGTTGGCGAAAGGATGCCACAGCACATATCCCGTAAAGATACCGAGCAGCGTTGCAACGAAGGCAGCAGAAATTGCGTGACCAAGTTTATCGATATCCGACATATCCTTTAACGCTGCAATTAAGCCTACTACGGCACCAAGTACCCCAAGCGTAGGCGCATATGTACCTGCCTGTGAAAAGATTTGTGCACCGCTCGCATGACGATCTTCCATTGCATGTACTTCCTCTGTAAGCACATCGCGAATATAATCTGCGTTTTGTCCATCAATCGCAAGAGTTAAGCCATTTTTCAAAAATGGATCTTGAATTTCGGCTGCTTTGCTCTCAAGTGCGAGTAACCCTTCACGTCGTGCCAAATCGGCCCACTGTGAAAACATTTTAATAATTTCAATATCATCCGCGAGCTTTGTTTCCTTAAAAAGCTTGCCAAACAGTTTTGGTACACGCTTCAGTTCCTTCATCGGGAACGCGATGACAACCGCTGAAATTGTACCGAAAATAATGATGAAAATTGCGGCGGGATTGATAAGGGTCGCAGGTCCAACCCCTTTGAGAAACATCCCTACAAGCAGTGATACGCCCGCCAGTATAATTCCTAATAATGATGAAATATCCATGATAGTACCTCCAATGACTCGTTCTACTTTTATTTCGACTTTATCTGTTTTTTATTAACAATTGGATTCAATTTAATATAAATGTTACTCATTTTTCGTCAAAAAGATTTCTATATTCATAACATTATAATTTTTGATTATATTGAATCATCTGTATAATTAACGCTATAATCCATATGGAGGAGTGATAAAAATGGACTCAATCTTTTCTAATAATTTATCAAAATATGCTGAATTAGCTGTAAAAGTAGGGGTAAATATTCAAAAAGATCAATACCTTTACATTGCTGCGTCTACCGATGCAGTAGATTTTGTTCGTCTTGTAACAAAGATTGCCTATGAAGAAGGCGCTAAACAAGTCTTCGTTGATTTTTCTGATGATCAAGTGGGACGTTTCCGCTATCAATTGGCACCGGAAGATTCATTTGATTTCTTCCCTCCTTGGAAGGTACAGGAGCGCGAGTGGCTGGCAGAACAAGGGGCTGCGTTCATGAGCATCGTTTCTCAGGACCCTGATCTTTTAAAAGGCATCGACCCAAAACGTATTGCTGCTTTCCAGAAAGCAGCTGGAACGGCATTAAACAAATATCGCCAGTACGTGCAATCTGATAAAATTTCCTGGACTGTCATCGCTGCTCCTTCAAAGGGCTGGGCTTCAAAAGTATTCCCGGAACTGCCTGAAGAAGAACAAACGGGCGCCTTATGGGATGCTATTTTTAAAGCGACACGTGCAAACCTGGAAAATCCGGTGCAAGCTTGGACCGAGCACAATGATGCTCTTCACGAGAAAGTGGACTATTTAAACAAAAAGAAATATGCAAAACTCCACTACACAGCGCCAGGTACGGATTTAACAATTGACCTGCCAAAAGGTCATTTATGGTGCGGTGCAGGCAGCATTAATGAACGCGGTGATGAATTTATGGCGAACCTGCCTACAGAAGAGGTCTTTACAGTCCCTCATAAAGACGGCGTCAATGGCTATGTTTCTAGTACAAAGCCATTAAGCTACGGCGGAAACATTATTGATGACTTCAAAATTACATTTGAAAAGGGACGTATTGTAAAGGTAGAAGCAAAACAAGGTGAAGAAGTGTTGAAAAACCTTGTAGCGACAGATGAAGGCTCTCACTATTTAGGAGAAGTAGCACTTGTTCCTCACGACTCACCAATTTCTAACTCAGGTCTTCTGTTCTTTAATACATTATTTGATGAAAATGCGTCGAACCATTTAGCAATCGGCAGCGCTTATGCATTTTGCTTAGAAGGTGGAAAAACGATGTCACCTGAGGAATTAATGGAAAACGGGCTAAATCAAAGTATTACACATGTAGACTTTATGGTGGGTTCTGCTGAGATGAATATTGATGGCATTACAGAAGATGGACAGCGTGAACCTGTCTTCCGAAAAGGAAATTGGGCCTTTTAATCTGAAGTAAAACTATTGTTTCTTACAAACTAGATGTGAAGAGAAGCAAACTTACAATGATAATGGTGGATGAATTAGGATGTCTTCCTTATTATCCCCTTCATTATCTCGTCACAATTACGTATTTTCCTTAAATAAACCTATCAATTGCCCATTTATTTAAGGTATAATTGGTTGTAAGGATTATCTTATTTTCAGGAAGGGGTTATTCGGCAATGCATTATCCAAATCTTCCAGAGTACTATACAACAGTATTAGGATTCTCTGTCGTAATTCTTATTTGCTTAATGTTCTTTATCCACTTTTTGCGTGTAGGATTACATTCACACGATTCAGTGCGTATTGATTCGAAATCCAACGCTCACAAATAAGTTTTCTAAAACAGCTACGGACGCCGTAGCTGTTTTTTATTTTCTCCTTAGGTAATGGTCAGTTAGTATAATCACTAGGGCGTGGTTTCTGTCCTGCTGCAGAGATTTCCTTTCTCATTAAACTGTGGCGCTATTTTTACAATATTTCAACCGTTTTGTGACATTGTTGTTTGAATTCTTTTACTTTTACACTACAATAATAGTAGTAAAAGAAAGGAGATTCATCTATGTCTTTATTACACGATATTCTCGATTTCAATCATTCGTTCGTAGAGGAGAAAAAATACGAACCATTCATTACAACAAAGTTTCCGGACAAGCGTATTGTTGTCCTATCTTGTATGGATACAAGGCTGGTAGAATTACTGCCGAAAGCGATGAATTTGCGCAACGGTGATATGAAAATCGTCAAAAGTGCGGGTGCAATTGTAAACCATCCATTCGGCGGCATTATGAGGAGTTTGCTAGTAGCTGTTTATGAGCTGAAAGCAGATGAAGTATATATCATCGGGCATTATGATTGCGGAATGAGCGCTGTCGACCCGGATGTTATGCTTGGTCATATGATTGAGCGCGGCATCAAACAAGAGACAATTGATACAATCACTTATTCTGCTGTTGATTTACGTGAATGGCTGCGCGGCTTTGGGGATGTAAAAACAAGCGTCCTGAAAAGCGTAGACCTTGTGCGTACGCATCCTCTTATGCCAAAAGGAGTGCCCGTTCATGGCCTTATCATTGATCCAGGTACTGGACGACTTGATCTCATAACGGATGGCAATCAAGATCAATAAAAAGCTGCAAGCCTTACCTATACGCAAAAGTGCGAGTAGATTTTATTGAAGTACCACCTTTAAAATAAGGCATTATTTCTTGCTAATTTAATTATAAAAAACGGCACCGGTTTTATCCGGCGCCGTTATTTTTTTTGTTTATATAATCTTCCTGCAAAATTGCGTACATATAATGGTCTACCCATTCCCCATTAATATATAAAAGCTTTCTCATCAAGCCTTCTCTCACAAAAGCTGCTTTTTCAACTACACGGATGGAAGGAATGTTTGCAGGTGCTATATAGGCTTCTACCCGATGCAGTTTGATCGATGTAAACGCAAAATCTACAACGAGCTCTACTGCCTCTGTAGCCATACCCCTGCCTACAAAGTTTTCATCCATCGAATACCCTACAAAAGCACTCGAATATGGCATGCGCTTAATAGCATAAAGGGAAATGTGACCAACTAATTGATCTGTATTTTTTTCATATATTCCAAAGGAAAACTCCCGGTTCAATGCAAGCAGTTGTATTCCTTCAAGAATCTTTTTATATTGCGCTTCTTCAGTATAGAAATCATCCCGGTGTATAGGCTCATACGTCGACCAAAAGTGTTTGTTGTTCAATAGAAGCGTTGCGAGATTCTTCGCATCCGATTCCGAGAACGTCTGCAAGTAGCATTTTTCTCCGTCAAGCCTCACTACCCGATCACCCTTCTTTCGAAATAAGCTGAACAAACTCTTCAACATCTTTCACACAGAGCGCAATGCCCTTCTCCCAAAAATCACATTTTGTAATATCTTCTCCTAGATGCTTCATTGCTAGGTCTTCTACTGTCATAATCGCTGTATCGCGAAGCAGTGCCATATACTTTTCTTCAAATGCAGTGCCTTCCTCTTTGGCCTTTGCATAAATGCTTAGTGAAAATAGGTAGCCAAATGTATACGGGAAGTTATAGAAAGGTACCCCCGTAATATAGAAGTGCATTTTAGATGCCCAGAAGTGTGGATGCGTCTCACCTAGTGCCCCCGCAAATGCTTCACGCTGTGCTTCTTCCATCAGTTCATTTAAGCGCTTTGTGGATACAATCCCTTGCTTTCGCTCTTCGTAAAAACGAGTTTCGAATAGGAAGCGGGCATGAATATTCATAAAGAACGCAACAGACCGTTGGATTTTATCTTCCAGCAGCGCAATTTTTTCTTCCTTGGATGAAGCTTCATTTACTGCTGCATCCGCTACGATCATCTCTGCAAAAGTAGAAGCTGTTTCCGCTACATTCATTGCATAGCGGCGGTTTAATGCATTCATTGGACGTAATGCATATGTATGGAATGCATGTCCAAGCTCATGTGCTAGTGTCGAAACATTTGACATTGTACCTGAGTATGTCATGAAAATACGTGATTGCTGTGCAAGCGGCAGACCTGTGCAGAAACCTCCCGGACGTTTATCATCACGATCTTCTGCTTCAATCCAGCCCTCTTCAAAGGCTTTACGCGCAAAGCTTTCCAGCTCAGGTCCAAATTTACCAAAATGCTTCAGAATGAATTCTGCTCCCTCCTGGTACGAAACTTTTGCTGTCGAGGCAGTGACAGGTGCATCAAAGTTAAACCAGTCCATCTTTTCTTTCCCAAGCATATTCGCCTTTGCTTCCAAAAACTTTACAAACGGAGCCTTGTTATCTGAAATAGCTTTCCACATTGCATCAAGCGTTTCTTGCTTCATTCTGTTGATTTGAAGTGGTTCCTGCAACACTTCATCCCAGCCGCGCTTCTTGTATGTTGTCAGGCGGAATCCCGCAAGGTGATTTAACGTCTTTGCGAAAAACTCTTCCTTTTCTGTGAAGATTTTTTCCAACGCTTCGAACGCATTCTTTCGCACCGCTTCATTCGGGTGGGAACTTAAATTATTTGCCTGTCCGACAGATAGCAGTTTCTTTTCGCCCTCCACATCGACCTCTACCTTAATATCCCCAATGAACATATTGTAGAGCTGACCCCATGAAGAATAACCATCTACGCTTAAAGCAGAGATGAGGGCCTCTTCTTCCTCAGACAACTTTTGTTTTGCTTGTTCCCGCCATTCCGAAAGGATAAATGCGAATTCGCTTAGTTCTGGTAAAGTAAGCAGTTCTTCAAAGCGCGCTTCTTCCATCTCTGCAAGCAATTGCTGTAATCGAAGGACTGCAGGAGAATAGCTCGCCGAAATGGCGCTTAATTGTCCCTGCAATTGCAATGCCTTTACGTCTTTTGTATTTTGCGCTGTTAAACAGGAAAGCATACCGCCTGCATGCATAATTTGCTCCATAACTTCTTTTAGCTGGTCGATTGTATGACGAAGTTCACTCGCCGACACCTCTGTCGTCAATGCTTTTGTTTGAGCGATTAGCGCCTCTACCTGCGGTGGTAAAGCATCAATAAATTGCTGGAACGCAGGAGATTCACTGCCTCCCTCAAAAAATACATCTAAATCCCATACCTCTGGATACATTGTTTTCATCTTTGCTCCTCCTCAATTTCTCATAATCTTTGCTTCTCAAGTGACGGAAAATTCAGACTAAATAGCGTAATTTGCTATTTAGTCCGATTCCCGAAATATATTTTCTATTATAGGCTATTTTCGCTTCTTTTTCGATTTATTTTTTCGTTGTGCTTTTGATTTTCGGTTTGAAGTTGTTTTATCCTTCATTTCAAGATCTGCTGCGACCTCTTTTTCTGCCTGCTCAAGTTCCACAATCGCCTTCTTTTCCTCTTGCTCAAATACATTTTGAATCTCAAGCCCTCTGCGCTTTGCTTCTCTTTTAATCTGTGCGAGTGTCTCTTCCAGCACTTGTATACGTGCATGATATTTATTGTTTCCTGCAACCAGAATCCACGGAGCCACATCTGAATCCGTCTTCGCAAACATTTCATCAGCAGCCGTCACATACTCATCGAATTTTTCACGGTTGCGCCAGTCTTCGTTCGTCAATTTCCATGCCTTATAAGGATCGTTTGCCCGTTCATTAAAACGTTTCAGTTGTTCATCCTTATCAATATGAATCCAGAACTTTAAGACAATATAATGACCTGCAGTTAGAAGACTTTCAAAATCGTTAATTTCATCGTATGCTCGCTTCCACTCCTCTTCTGTCGCAAACCCTTCTAGCCGCTCTACCAAAACTCGGCCATACCAGGAGCGGTCGAAGATAGACATCTGCCCATGCTGAGGGAGCTTACGCCAGAAGCGGTGCATATAGTGATAACGCTGTTCATGAGGCTGTGGTGCTGAAATGGGATGGACGACATATCCGCGTGGATCAATGCGTTCTGTCAGGCGCTTGATGGCTCCTCCTTTTCCCGCGGCATCCATTCCTTCGAAAACTAATATTAATCCTATTTTATTGTTGAATAAAAACTGCTGGGCGTTTAACATTTCATATTGTAGGACGTTCAATTTTTTCTTATATAATTTTTTATCCAATTCTACAGATAGATCTAAATTTTTTAGTTTTTTCACAGAATCACTCCTTGAACATTGATATTTTTATTGTAAACCATAATGGATAGTAATGGTATTTCTTGTTGCATCCCCTTGAATTGTATATAATTTTAACGAAAGGAGAGGAAGTTATGGGGCGTATCATCACCCTCGCTATGACATCACTCGCGTTGATCGCCTACTCCATGACTGCGTTGTGGATCGGCATTAATGGCGTTACAGCTATCAATGCAATAGAACGGCTACCGCTTATCTTCTCACCGGCTGGCTTTGTCTATTTATTTTCCATTATTTTATATGCCGGCCTTCTTGTATACGTTTGGCAGGCCTATCAAAATCGCCAAACAATTTTGGCTATAACTAGGTTGCAAGTCATTTTATTCGTTATTGCCTGCGGTCTCCAAATCGCCTTTTTCCATATGTGGCATTATGAACACTATATGGCTTCCTTTATTCTGCTGGCACTACAGCTCCTTTCTTTATTCGGTTTGTATCTAACATATCCGTTTCATAAGGAACATATTTTGTTACGCATTCCCATTGCAATGTGGCTTGGCTGGAACTTATTCTTTATTTTTATCATTTTTAGCTATATTCAATTATATTATGAGTGGCATGGCTTTGGGCTCAGTAACGCATTATGGGCTGTAATTTTGCTCACTGCAGGAGCAGCTTTCGCCCTTCATTTACGTTACCACCATTTCGATCGGATTACACCGGCTATTTTTATATTTGGCTATATAGGAATCATGGTGGCAAATGGCTTTGAGGAGCTTTTTGTCTCAGCCGCTGCCCTATTTTTATGTGGCGTTATGATCGTAGGTATTGTTTTTATGGAGAAGAAAAGGAAAAAAGAGTAGATAAGTTTTGGTCGTATCCTGCTGTCAGAATAACTCTGGCAACAAGATGCGGCCTTTCTTTTCTACTAGCTCGCTGAAAAAATT
>JAPSKP010000038.1:24344-29371 GCA_031181585.1 Lysinibacillus sp. | reverse complement strand
TCCAATACTTGACCATAACCTTATGTTTAGCGCTTCTCTAAAGCTTGTTTTATTTGTTGATGCGAAATAACGCAAAAAAGGCCCTTATAAATGTAAAAAAACTAAATGTTTCTTCTGCAATCCTCCAATAGTTCCTCTCATTTCCTATAACTCTCCCTCCAAAACCCCTTACTAAAGAAAAATGAAACCATTCCAAAATTCATCCGTAAATATATGGAAGAAAGGATGATAAGTATGGTTTCGATTTACATAAAGAAGGCAGGATATAGCGAGTCATCGTCTATTTTACATGACGTGCAATTTACGGTGCCGCAAGGGAAACTGATCGGTCTGATTGGTGCGAATGGTGCCGGGAAGAGTACGACGATCCAGTCGATGATGGGAACGATTCCGTTTTTTGAAGGGGAAGTGCAGCTCGGCACATACGGGTATGTACCGGAACGGCCGATTTTATATGAGTATCTTACGTTATGGGAGCACATCGATTTATTGATCCGCACAGTGGGGCAGGATGAGAATGAACTGAAGAGCCGGGCAAAGGAGCTTTGCAAAACGTTCCGCCTGGATGATAAGCTGCATCTTTACCCAATCCATTTTTCGAAAGGGATGCAGCAGAAGGTGATGCTGATATTGGCGTTCACTCCTACATATGAGTTTTATATTTTAGATGAGCCTTTTATGGGTCTTGATCCGCAGGCGATGAGACGGCTCATTCAGCTGGTCGCAGAGGAGAAGGCAAGAGGGGCGGCCATCCTGATGTCCACACATGCACTGGACACAGCTGAAAAGATTTGTGATGGCTATGTCTGCATGCATGAGGGCCATGTACTGAAGCAGGGCACGCTAGAAGAGATGCGTCAGTATGAGGGACAATCGCTTCTGGAGCTATTTGACGAACTGATTGAAGGTGCAGCGCATGCAGTTGTTTAAGGAACGTTTGATCAGAGAATGGCGTTTTCATACGAAGCTATTAAAGGACGTTATGGATTGGACGATTCTTCTGTACGCCATGATTCCGGCAGGAGCATTTATTTATTTTCTTTACAGGGAGACCGTGCTGCGGGGGGAGTTCGGCTTTTTCGTTTACATACCGATTGAATTCGTTATTTTTGTCCTCATTTTACTTGGCAGTGTGGGCTATATGCGGACCCTTATTGAACCGGCAGACCGGCTGTTCATCATTCAGCATCCCCGTATTTTTACTAGGCTGAAACGGTTTTCGATTTATTATTCGGTCGTTTGGCAGTCGCTTTTTATTACTGGTATATTGCTTGTGCTGACGCCCGTACTGTTTATACATTATGAGCTTATGATAGGGGATGTCCTGCAGATAGGCGCCGCAATGCTGTTGTACTTTTGTTTCAACCCTTGTATCGAATGGAGCCATTTACATAAGTGGGTAAAGGGGCCTGCCGGTTTGCTCGTTGCTGCTTGTCTAAGTGCCGTGATTTTATATGTGCCGGAAATGGCGACGCTTCTGCTGCCAGCTGGACTAGTGCTCGTGCTGTTATTTATCGAAATGCGCCATGTACGCTCAGGCGCTTATTTTGAAAAGCAGCTGGAACATGATCTAAAGGCGCATACCCGCTGGCTGGGCCGTCTTTTCTTCTTTAATAATGAATTAAAAAGCATGATCAAGGAGCATCACACGGTAAAAGCCCCGCGCCTGTTTAAAGGCCGTCTGTTTAAGGGTCCGGATGATGCGGTTGCGGATCTCCTTGTTAAAACGCTTGTCCGGAATAAGCGTTACCGGTGGAGCTATGTGCGGCTGGTGCTTATAACGATTCCGCTTTATCTTGCCCTGCCGTTTTGGGCAGATCTGCTGCTGCTCGGTTTTTCCTATTTCATGCTGACTGGCTGGCTTGAATCGGTCATGTATGAAGTAAAGGGCCATGCGATCTTCAACGTTCTGAAGCTGCAGGATGAGCAGTGGAATACTTCCATGAAGAGGATAAAAGCGATTTTCGTAGCGCCGGTCCTTCTTTGTATGGGACTGCTTGTTGTGCTGGGCTTCCTGCTTTAATAATTATTTGGAACAGTCATTTTCTAATCGAAATGGCTGTTTTTAATATAGGAGAAAAATTTTAGGAGGGGCCTGCTAAAGGGGCAAGTTCAACGTGTGACAAGGCTCGGAATGGTTGCACGACAAAAGTCGCGGGTAATCTAGGTCATAAAATAAAAGGGAAATTATGCTATATTTTCGTTATTGCTTTGAAAGTGCCATAGAGTGAATGGCTAAAAACCGAATGAATCAACAAGCGGTTAATTCGTATTCCTGCCGTTTTACCTGGTAACTGATGGGGTAAGAATTGATATCTTGCTGTGGACATACTAGTTGACCGAATGGAGATCGCAGAAACCAGCACAGTAAAAGGCAGGACTTTTGAGCAATAAACCGAATCATAAGGAGAGAGCAACATGAAAAACAAATGGATGGCGGCCTTGTTCGCAGGAATGCTGCTAACAGCTTGCAACGGTGAGGAAGCTGACAAAGACAAAGAAACAGAAAAGGAAGAACCGATAGAAGAGGTCAGCGCGGAAAATGAAACTGCTGTCGATGAGGACAACCCTTCTCACGTATTCAAAGAGGGGACATTTGAGGCAGATGTGATGGCAGCCGGACTTCCGGCAGATATGAATTTAAAATTAAATGCCATTTCGAAAGTCATGCAGGCATCTTTACAAGAAAATGCAGACTGGTATATGGAAACACTTGCCGGCCTGAAAGAAGGGGAGCCTCTTCCATACGATGAAAAGCTAGGCATTACACAGGAACAATACGACCTTTTACTGAGCGCAAATGACCATATGACACTTGGTAAGGTCGGTGAAAGCGACGTAATAGTAACGAAAGCTGACGAAGGCTTAACGATTGAGATCCCGTCTTCTAAATTGATGAAAAAGCTGACAATTAATACAGAAGGCACTTCGATTCAAAGCGACGCAGGCGAACTGTCCTATGATGGAGAAATCACAGCTTCTGATAATCAAAAGGTGACAGGGAAATGGGATGGCTATGCTTTCGTCGACTCATCCAAAATGGTCGAGTTTTCATTTGGTGAGTTGGAAGAGAGCGGGGACACAATTATTTATATAAGATCAGCTCAAGAAGGACAAGAAACCCAGACTGAAATTCTGATTTTCTAATTAAGTCCGGTTTTACAGCATTTGAAGAATCTCCGCTGCTAATTGGTCCACCTCTTCAAGCCGGTTATCCTCGCTTGGGTGGTGGCTGAGCTGCAGGGAGGCTTTTTATAAGGCAAGTGACTGACAATAAAAAGGGTGATAGCTATGCTGTTTGAATCTTCAAGAATCAGATTAAGAAAGATGATAAAGGAGGATACGGAGCTTTATCATATGTGGAGAAATGATCCGGAAGTTATGCATTCGACCAGTCCATTTTTAGATGTCTATTCAATGGAAGCGACAAGCGAATTTGTGGAGCAAGTTATTTTAGGGTCGGCTTCTTCTAAAAGCTATATCATGACGGAGAAAAATAACGGCACACCGTTCGGGATTGTTTCGTTAGTGAATATCGATTATAAAAATCGAAATGCGGAATGTATTATTGATATTGGAGAAAAGGAGTATTGGGGAAAGGGCTATGGTGCAGAAGGGATGAAATTACTGTTGGACTTTGCTTTTAACGAAATGAATCTTCACCGACTCGCCCTTAACGTATTTTCCTTCAATGAAAAAGCTATTCATTTGTATAAAAAGCTTGGCTTTCAAATTGAAGGAAGCAGCAGAGAAAGCCTCTTTAGAGACGGGAAATGGCATGACGTCATTCAGATGGGACTGCTTCAGCAGGAATACGTGGAGCTCCACAAAAATCGTATATAAAGAAGCTCCTTAGTTTCTCTCGCATTAGCGTAGCTGCATTTGAAGAATCTCTGCTGCTAATTGGTCCACCTCTTCAAGCCGGTCATCCTTGCTTGGGTAGTGGCTGAGCTGCATCAGCTCTTCTTTCAACAATAGCTGATGATCTTTAGTCATCGGTATCACTAATTCTTGCAGGCACCAGTATTTCCATATGGAATCGGTGCCTTTTAGTATGTCTTTTATATGCGGCACCGTTTCTTTTGGATAGGCACGCAGCAGCTCGGCCATTTTTGCAGCAATCGGCCAATTCATATCCTGGATCCAGACAAGCAGCTCTGGAAGTATCGGGATAATTTCCTCCCTTGTGGACATCTGGAGGCGAAGCATGGCCAGTTCATCAAATTTATCTCTAGGAATCATGATTTCTCCTCCTTTTTATGTTCAGTATACCAAAACGCTGCACTGGGGAAAGCGGGAAAATGAACAGGATAGAGACCGTATGCAACGAAATCTGCCAACTGCCGTAATTAGCGGCAGGCAGGGAATGGGTGGACATAAAAGTATGGAACTGAACAATTTTACAAAGGAGAGATGCAAATGGATACGACACTGCTAAAGATATTTATAACAGCAGCTGAAACAGAAAATTTTAGGGAGACGGCAGAGCAATTGATGATGACGCAGCCTGCCGTCTCAAAATCTATTCAGAAGTTAGAGGCGCAATTGAATCTTCCATTATTCATTCGTTCGCAGCAACGTGTAAAACTGCATACAAACGGTCACTTTCTTTTACCGCGTGCGAAAAAGGTGCTGGACGCAGAGGAGCAGATGCTTGATGAGCTCAAAGCATTTCAATTGGGCGTAACAGAAAAATTGATTTTAGGAGTCGCTCCGCAGATTGCCAATTCGACGCTGCCCTACATCATAAAACGGTTTGGTGAAATTCATCCGGATGTGTCAGTGCAAATAGAACTTCTTCCTTCCAATGAAATAGGCGAAGCTGTGTTCCGGCAACAGGTGGATATTGGTTTGTCAAAAATCGAATCGACGAGGGAGTTAGTTACAAGGCGCATTGCTATAGAGCCGATTGTGCTTGTTGTATGTACAAATTTGGCGAAGGAAGAACCGAAAGCGTTACTGAAGAAAGCGATCATTTACACGCATGCATACTCGCCGTATTGGGAACAGGTTGAGCGGGAGCTGCC
>JAPSKP010000038.1:0-24244 GCA_031181585.1 Lysinibacillus sp. | reverse complement strand
CATTCCGTGTACAAATCTGCCTTTTCCTTTTCTGATAAATGAGCAAGCAGGCTCGTGCTGAACATATCCAGCCAGTTGCGCAGCCCGTCTTCACCAACAAGTGGTGTTGGTCTTTCGTAATAGTCCATCGCAGCAACATGAAAGCCGACTGACTCAAGGTGATGGGTCATTTCCTCAGGGGTAGGGAATACCCAGGGAAACTGTTGGTGTTTGTACGGGATATTCAGCTTTTTTGACGCTTCCTGAATCGCCTTGACGATGGACTGGATATTCCTTGCGCCCCCGAGCTCGGCAACAAACCGGCCACCGGGACGCAGTGCCTCATAGCAGTTCTGCACGACCCGCCGCTGATCCTTCATCCAGTGAATAGCCGCATTTGAAAAGATCGCATTGAACGGAGAGATAAAGGGACCGAAGCTTTCTCCATCAGCCAAAAGAAACGTACAGTGAGGATATTTCTCCCTCGCTTTCTCAATCATTGAGTCAGCCGCATCAATCCCGACAACGCTCGCCCCGAATCTACTTATATCGTTTGCCAAATCCCCTGTGCCACAGCCGACATCCAAAATCCGTTCGCCCGGCTTCGGTGCCAGCACCTCTATCAAACTGCCGCCGAAATTTGAAACAAACCCGTGTTTATTGTCATACAGCTCTGCATTCCATTGAGTCATCGAATCATCTCCTTTTGTTATGTTACTAGGATAGCAGCGGAAGTTATTTCGTTCTAATAATTATTTAGGTGAGAGTTGATAATGTTTTGGAATTAAGGAGGTGGTTCATCTTTAAATTATTTAATAAAGATAAGTAAATAATTAAGACATGGGATTGATTTCTACATTAAAAGGAGAACCGAATTCCATGAAGAATAGGTTAGAAAATTGATGGAACACTTGAACAAATGGAAAAGATGCGCTATTAATTAAATGGATATACCTTCCATATCGCAGTTTTAATAAGATAGGAAGATCAAATTTAGTGAATTAGAAACATACCAAGATGGATAATAATTTGGGGGATACATATATGGGTGTAAGTGGGCACGACATTGGTTTAAAAGAGAATATGATCATTAAAAAAGCATATAGGGTAACAGAAATAATCTCTACAAGTAAGCTTTCAATCGTTTACAAAGGTGAAAATCTCCATACTGGTGAGAACGTTGCAATAAAAGAATTTTATCCATTTGAAATAGCAATACGTGATCTGGACGATGTCACTGTAATCAATCGCTTACCGTCAACTAAAAAAAAGTTTGAGTATTTAAAGGGGAATTTTCAAAATGAAGGGGCTATTTTACGGCAAATCTCACATGAAAATATTATTAAGTATATAGACCATTTTGATGAAAATGGGACTACGTATATTATTTCAGAGTATTTCAAAGGCAATACTTTAGATAAGTATATAAAAGAGTATTCACTAGATGAAAGAAGTCGCTTATTAGAGAATATATTCCTATCTTTAGTTGATGCATTAACTAGTCTTCATGAGAAAGGGATTATTCATCGTGATATAAAACCAAGCAATATAATGGTTGATTCAGAAAAAAATATTCGTCTAATCGATTTTGGCTCAGCCATGTTTTATAAAACGGATAATAAAAAAAACATATTTACTACTCCTGGATTTTCACCGCTTGAACAATATTCAAACGAGGCAAAGCAGGGGGTGTACACAGATATTTATAGTCTGGGCGCTACACTTTACTATTCACTCACAGATGTTACACCGTTAGAGGTTTCACGTAGGCTTATTGAGGATCAATTAATAGAGGTGAGGAAACTAAATAAAGAAATTGGCTTTGTCATGTCAAAAGTAATTATGTGGAGTTTGGCGGTACAGTCATCTAAAAGATGTTTTTCTATGAAGTTTTATTTATGGGCAATTTCTATTCAAAAGCGTACCAAAAGAATAAACAGTAAGAAAAGGGAATAGATATTATGGATTAATTTCATAAAATTAATTCTAAATAATCATTTTATAAATGAATAAAGAATCTCCAAGACAACTTGTGAAGGTTTCATTAAGCCTTTACGAGTTGTTTTTTATATTGAAAAATCTGGAGTTTAATTAATTTACAATAAAAACAGTGAGTAAATAATGTATAGTTATTTATTACCATAAATAGTTTTTATTATATATAAACTGTAAAAATGTTCTATAGAAAATATTGACAATAAAAATCCGTAATGTATATTTAGGTTTGTGAATTATTTGAAATGTAGTATTTTGATTCAGTTGTTTACTACTGCTGATGCAATATTTAGACTATATGACTAGAGCACTATAGAGCACTAAATAATTTGTGATATAGGTAAAATGAGTCCCTAAATTACCATATTATTACTTAAATTATATAATTAACAAGAAATTGATTATGCGAATCCACATTGAAAAGGAGGGAAGGCTGTATAAACATACAGCTGAAAAAATGGACATTATTAATCAAACAAACAGAACAATGCTTTTTGAAGAGATCAATCCAGAAAAACTTGATTTGATTACCCTTATTGGGGATGTCAAAGGAATTGACAGTCTTAGCGATGAGAAAATCAAAGAGATAAATGAATATCTTTTGGTAAAAAGCTTCGATGAATTTCTTGATAAGTTCACGCCAACGGTTTACTCATTTTATAATGCTGCAAATCAAAAAGTAATGTATACGTTAAAAAAGCCTGAAGGAATCCAGGATGATTGCATTTCAGAAATAGCGATTGATCAAAATAATGACTTTTTAAAAATGTTATTTACACTTATTGATACGAAAAGAAGCCAAGGGATTGCGAACGTAGATTTCAAATTTGAAAATTTGCTGGATATGATTTCTCCTAAAAAAGTAATGGACGATATTCGTCAAGTAAGGAAAGAAATTCATTACTTGTATGGCGAGTATGACAAATTGGATGAGGGTGATCCCAAAAAACTAGATACTGGGGATAAATTAAATCTGATGTTTGAGGTGGCAAGCAAAAATTACAATAACGTAATGGCCATGCTGCCATTAGCCATTGAGGATATTAAGACCCGGTTATTACTAGGAGCAAACCAAGAGGAAGATGAAACTGAAAAATTACAAATTGGAACACTGACGATTGGCGATAATGGTGAGTTGAAAATTATTGAAGCACCTCAAAACAATAGTTCCGAGTTAATGTTACTCGAAGAAAACGCCAATTATGGGTTAAGTACAGTTTTCGAGGAAGACTATGAAGCAATTACGGAATCGCCGTCTTCCTATGTGAAAGACTTGGTAGTACGAACTTTTTCTCCGTTACCAGCTGTAAAGGCGGAATTTGATATCGAGACTGAGGTACAAAACTATAATACATACCTCGAATTTTATAAAGATGCAAAAGACGAGTTTGTGAAAACCGTGAAGCCATTGGTTGAAAAACTACTAGGCGTCAAAATGTATTTTGACCAATATGCAACAAAAAACAGAGGGATGCAGCCATCGCTGCTTGTAACAAACACAAAATTGGACATGCTGGTTAAAAGCAATAACCTGCCAAGACTGCGTACGTATTTAAATACAGTTAACGCCAAAAATGACTTTACGGATACTATTTGGTATGGAATTGTTCCAGCTCTTGAATTAGAGGCAACTGGAAAAATGAAAGTTAGCAGAGCGCGGTTCAAAGGAAATGAAAAGGTTACAAAGCAGGAAGGGAATACAATGGAATCATTGTCCATACTCCTGGATACTGTGAAGGATTATAAAGTTCAAATATTCTTTAACTTTATGGCAGAAGAAGAAACAACATTTAACGGTATTGCTACAGCTGGTATTGATCGACTGATCGATAAATGTTCAGTTCTAGTCAGAAAAGAATATAGCGAATTTGCCATTCCTTGCTTGCCGAACTTCACAATCATTCCAAAAGATAAATCCGGAGTGGTGATTGATTCGAGAATGCAAACTACCGAGAATGGTGCCCGGCTTTCCAAAGAAAAAGAAGACATTCTAAAGCTTTGGATAGAAGGCGTGTATGTAGGGGCCAGTTATGTAGCAGCAGGTATTGTATCGGCGTATCAATGTCCGGAATATTTAAGGGAATCTTTTAAAAATGTTAAAAGAAATTATCCCGGCGTTCGCTTTGATATTGAAGCAGGTGACAATTCGTTGAGAGCCGTTACAACGATGGCCAAGGAAATCTCCGGCTTTACGAATAATATCAAGGACGCAATTAATAGTCGAAACTTCGGTTTTGTATTCTCATCCGAAAATGCACAGTTACAAGATAAAGATATTAAACGTATAACAGTGTATAAAGCGAGAAGTCTAGCGATGGAAGAGGATGGATTTGATTCAATCTATAAAACGCAGGTGAGTACTTATATTGAAAGGATTCTGCGTTTCCAATCAGGCGATTTCAAACATGAGAACATTGTCCGGTTCTTTAGTAATAATCCAAGCAGTCAGAAGAGCAAGTGGCTGAATGATAGAGGCTTTGTTAACTCTGTCATCCAGGAAGGGGACGATATTGGATACATTATTGATGAAAAAACAAGTCTATGTCAAATCGATTTGGTCTTCAATGGCAATGTTAAGAACCTTGAAGTCACTATTACGAAGGGAACAAGTGCTGTTAAAGCATAATAAGTTCTGTTCTCTTTTTCAGCCATATTTCAGTGGTATGTTTAAGATTTATTCTAAAATAAATCTTTTAACATAAATTGAATCTCCTCAACGTTTGTCCAAGATGAAATGGTATGTTTTCAGAACAGTCTTTAGTGATAAGCAGCAAGAATTCCAGAAGTTTTATCAAGAACAGATGCAGAGGCTGATTCCTATAAAAATTTAGGGAGGAATAAGAATGGGTTTTGTATTAAAAGTAGAAGGATCTGAAGCAATTGAATTAGGTTTAGAAAGTATTATCTCAGTTGAGTATGAAACAGATACTCCAAATGACTCTAACGCACGGTCAACGGATGTTGGGGCAACAATGAAGATAAGAGGTAAAATTCTTACTGCCACTGATGGTGACAATGCTGATGATACGATGAAACTGGGGTTATGGTCGCTAGTACCTGCCGAAAAGGCAGATTGTTATCGAAAGGTAACATTAGAAGTAGTTTCAGCAGACCAAGTAGTACGGAAAATTAATTTCCCGAATGCTTTCGTAGTGGACTACACAGAAAGATATGGCGATACAGAAGGTATTGGAGAATTCTTCCTTTTCATTAAACAAAAGAAAGACAAAACAGACTTAGCGAAAATTGAAGGCGGCTATGCTGTTTAAATGCTAGTTTAATAGTGCATTCCAGATTATCTAAGGAGCTGTACAGCTTCTTAGATAATTTTTAATAATCTAAATACTGGGGTGAGGATATGAAAACACATTACGACGTTTTAGGAGTCAATCAGAGCGCAACGCAGGAACAAATAAAGCTAGCTTATAGGAAGCTTTCAAAACAGCATCACCCTGATGTAAGTGGAGGCAGCAAAGAATCCGAGAGAATCTTCTTGGAAGTTCAAGAGGCATATAAGATTCTAAAAGATCCAACTGCTAGAGAGGCATATGATGCTCGTCTCCATGGGTCTCATACTAGCAGTAACCCTAAAAAAGAAGATATCAAAAATAATCGGGAACGTACGACGGGGCACACACAGCAGTTTGACATGAATGATATTGAGAGAAACTTTGAACATTTTTTTGGCTTTAATCCAAAAACTAAAGAGACGTCATCAACCCTGCATAAAACAGCGAAGAAAAATCCGCTGGATACAACAGAATTATTTGAACGCTTCTTTCGAAAGTAAAGCAAACAGGCAGTCAGATGAGAGGAGAATCAAAGTATGGAGGATATAAATAAATATAAAAAAAACGCTGTAAATCTTAAAATCATAAAAATTATAGATATCTTCATTGCAATCATCGCGTGTTTTTTTATCATATATGTATTTGTGATCAATCAGGATATTCTTTTAAAAACGATTATTGGGATCATCATCGTAGTACTAGCCAGCCTATATGGAATATTTAATTTTGAAGCAAAAGAAACCATGAGTGTAAACGAAAATACGAAAATAAATAAGCTTGTCCTTATTAACAATAAAGGAATTGAAATGAATGAATGGTTAATAGATGACCAAACTTCCATGCTTATAGGGAAGAGTTCCACTGATAAAAATGTGGATATCGATTTAAGTGGAATAGAATATGAAGCACTTATAAATTATGAACATGCTGTTTTAAATAATGTCCTTGGCATGTGGTACATAGAGGACATTGATTCTGTAAATGGCATCGGATTAAAAAAAGCTCATAAATTTAAAAAGATGAAATTAAAATACGAAACACCTTATCGCTTAGGTAAGGGAGATACGATATACATAGCAAATACGCGGCTTTTAGTTAAATAGCTGACTAAAAAAATCGCAACATAAACGGGGGATATCGAAATGAGTTTGATTAGATGCACAAATGGCCATATGTTCAGTTCAAGAAGACATAGAAATGTTTGTCCTTACTGTAATGTAATGGTGGAATCGGAAGTAAGACAGAATACTCAAGCCGTAGCTGTAGCGGAAGCGGATGATAAAACAATGCCATACCTTGGGGAAATGGATGGGATTGATCCAGTAACGGGGTGGCTTGTCTGTATAGATGGTCCGCAAATGGGGCGTGATTATAGAATTTTATCTGAAAAGAACTTTATCGGCAGAGCAGAAGATATGCATATAAGAATCGTCGGAGATAATACAATTTCAAGTCGTAATCATGCCGTTATCGTATATGACCCCAAAAAGCGAAACTTTTACTTGCTCCCTGGAGACGCATCAGGTTTAGCATATCTGAACAACGAAGCGGTATATACACCCACGGAGTTAGCAGCATACGATGTCATCCAGCTGGGTAGAAGTATGTTCCTTTTCATTCCATTGTGCGGCGTTCACTTCGAATGGGAAAACAACCAGGGTGAGGAATAATGGAAGGGAAATTACTGTCATATTTAATCATACTTATATTTGCCGCCATATTTTTAGGGTTACTAATTATTAGAAATGTGCTTGTGAAAAAAAGTAAAGATAGCAGAAAGATTGAAATAGGGAACGGTCAGACAATTGGCAGACGTGATGAACAGGATGATTATTTTTCTACAGCGGAAACACAGAACGGGACAATAGCCGTATTGGCAGATGGCATCAGTGGATTAGCGAATGGGAGGATGGCAAGTACAATCGCCGTCACAACTTTCATACAAGAATTTAAAAAACTAAATAGCTTGGCCAACATACAGGGTTTTTTTAAGGAAACAGCACGAGTGAGTAATCACATGATTGTAGAGAATTTACAAGGTTCTAATGGCGGTACAACCCTGATAGCAGCAATTATTGATGAACAAGGATTTTTGCATTGGGGAGCTGTGGGAGATAGTGTCATCACTATACTAAGAAATGGTGAGTTTATCGCTGTTAACCAAAAGCACATTTTTGAATCTGTCTTGAAAGAACGTTATATAGCTGGGGAGATTTCTCAGTTGGAAATAGAAGAAAACCCGTTCAAAAAAAGACTCATTAATTACTTGGGGTATGAAGGGTTTAAGAAACTGGATACCGGGATAAGCCCTATTAAATTGAATACAGGGGATAAGGTATGTCTAATGAGTGATGGAATCCATGATACCCTCACGGAAGTCGAGCTGGAAAAGTATGTTTCCCAGTCTATCTCCCCTCAGGAAATTGCTCAAAACATCATTGAGGCTGTTGAAGAAAAACGGTTAAAAAATCAGGATAATGCCACAATCATTATTTTGGAAAAAACATGGTGATCAGCCAATTGAAATCAGGAAGAAATGGAAGAGTAAGCAGGGGGGAAACGTATGAGAAGGGAAAACAGCAATTTCAAAACAAACTTCTTATCCGAAGCAGGTTCATTCTTACAAAATAAGGATTACTTTGCTTATACAGAATTGGATGATATAGCGTGCTGGGTGGCTGTCAAAGGACTGGATACTGATCAGGAGATCAATAGCGCAGAGGTTGCGGTAAAGGCTGTTCTTGAAAAGTTTATGGAAAAGCCTTCATTCTCTAAAAGAGGAATGAAAAAATATCTGAAGAATGCCCAACATATACTGCAGGCGCAAAGCTTAAGGGTGCGGTTGAAGGCCAGTATTGTGGTAGTGATATCGGATTATTCAAAAATGATAGTAGGCGTTGCCGGAAATAGTAGACTGTATCATTTCCGTAACGGGACTCTATCTTATAAAAGTGTTGACCAAAGTCTGGCTCAAGAAATGGCTGCTGAAAGAAACAGTGCTATTGAAATCAGTCAGCATGAAGAAAGAAGTAATTTATTAAATTACTTAGGAAAACCCAATGAATTCAAGCCATCTATTTCTAAGAAGATGAAGCTCATGGACGGAGATGTATTATTACTTGCTACACCGGGGCTTTGGGAAGATGTCAGCGAAATCGAAATGGCGGATGCACTAGAAGGCTTAAAAGAACCAGAGCAATATACAGATTTGCTGGAAGAAATATTATTAAGCCGGCAAAAGAAAATTGTTAACAATTATACAATCGCAGCTGTTTTTATAAATAAGGTGTACCAGGAAACAAATAAAAAAACAATGAAATATATAAAAATGGCAGCAGCTGCCCTGCTTGCCATATTGATTATCGGCGGCGGGACCTTATTTTACCAGGCAAAGCAGGTAAAGAAGATGGCTGAATTAACCACGGAGATGAGGGACCATGAAAAAACAGGAAACCTTTATTTTGAAGACGCGAATTATGATGGTGCATTGCTTGAGTATAGTGAGGGAAGAAATGCCGCAAAAAAATTGAAGGATCCAGTACATAGAAATTTACTCGCAAAAAAGCTGAGGATAACCCAATTGATTTTAGATGGCGATAAGTCAGCAGAGACAGGTGAATTTTCCAAAGCGGTAGAGAATTATGAGAAGGCTAATAAAGAAGGAAAGCTCATTAATAATTTTGGAAAAGAAGCGATCGATCAAAAAATTGCCAATATGGACTCGGTTGTAGCAATAGCTGAAGGGATAAAAGATGGCGATTTCAAATTTGAAGCAGAAGATTATAACGGGGCTTTAAAAGTATATCAAAAAGCCAGAAAGAATGCCCTCGAGATCTCATTTAGCGGAGAGGCCCAAATAAAACAAAAAATCGAAGAAACGGAAGAGAAAATAAAAGAGCTGGAAAAAGCGCAGAAAGAGTTGAGAGCAGAAGGGCTAGAGAAGAGCGGCGACCAAAGTTATGCCCGCCAGGATTACTTAAAGGCAATTGAAACCTATACCCTAGCACAGGAAATCTATCAAGAGACAGAGTTATTGGCGAAGGTATTAGGACTTGAGCGCAAAATTATGAATGCAAACGACAAACTAGCACCGGCATTCCAAGGACAGGCAGCTGAAGCAGTACCTAATGAAGAAGGGACTGCAATGGATGAAGGAATGGCAGCGGCTGAACAACCTTCAACTTCTGAGGCGATGAAAGAGGGTAAATAAATTGACGAAAGAGCTCATGATTGAACGGCTACGTAAAATTGAAAATTTAGAGCAACGCCAACTGCTAAAAGATATTGTGAGTGGCGTTTTTGTAAATTTAATCGATTATCAGGATGAAATGAACAAAAAGCTTGAAGAGCGTGTATTTAATGAGATGGATGATTTTGAGAATATGCATGACATTTATGTAACGCTCAGTTCCAGGGAGAATGTCGATCCTATTCATGAATGCTTGTTTCCGATGCTGCGCTCTGATTTAGAAGATCAACCAATTCATATGGACAAATTACTTGAACCATTGAAGGATAATCAACCATCTGTTCTCTTTACCTTATTTTTAGAATGCGATGCAATGCAAATCCAACAATTGCTTGCTGAGCAAAGACAATTTACAGGTATAATTCTAACATCCGAGGGACAAGTCCATATAAAAGTGATGCTTCAAAAAAACGTAACATACTTGCAAGAGGTTGAAAAGCTGCATTCGATCTTCCAAATGAATGGGGTACCATGGAAAACGATCAATCATCCTTATATTCATAAGTTTTTCGATGTTCTTTTAGTTGAGTGCCCGCCATTGAGAGAAGAAACGGAAATTTTGGAGTTTGTCATTGATTTAGAGGAGTATGAGGATAAAAAGCGCCTGAATATGGTGCCGCTATGGAATATCGAAAGAATCGAGCTCAAGAATATTGGTTTCCCCACCCCGGCGCTCGATAAAGTAAATTATGAGCACGTGCTTTCGATACGAAAGACAGGAGCACAGCATGGCTATCTCGTCGATGGCTGTGAGGACGATATACGCTATATTAAACGCGGTGAAAATGAATTGACCATTGTTTCGCCACATGATAAATCAGGGGTTTGGCAGCTGTTAAAGATAGCAAAAAGAGAAGAAGAAAAAATCGGAAGACTGGAATATGAACTGGTTTCAAACCGCAGAAAGAATCATTTTACGCATAAGTTTGCCAATAAATATACACCGGCTGTCAAAACGAAAGGCGAAATCATTCGGCTCATTAATTCTTTTGAAGTGGCGGAAAAAGTGGAGCTTGTCACGATCGATGTATTGGAAACCTTTAATGGGGAAAGTGTCAGCTATTCTGTGAACCCATTTTTCATTGAAGAGCTTGGAGAGCGCAGCAATAAAAATGTGATGCTGCTCACATTTAAAGCAAAGGAGCACATGAATTTCATGTTAAATGATATTTTGAGCTTTCTTGTTTCCGAAGTACAAAGGTATTTTATCGAATATAAATGTGTAGGTGCATGGCTATGAATTATATTTGGGATCTACTCATTAGAGCAGAAGAACAAGGTCTATCAAAAGAGGATATTTATTTTAACTTTGCTAAAACCTATTCACCCTATATGGAGCTAAGCCCTCAGCTATTAAATGCCCAACATATAGAACAGTATGTCGAAGTAAATCCCTATTATCGCTATTTTGAAATTTTCAAAGGGTTATTTCATCCGGATCATGAAGCGGATTTGGAAATTAGAGAGTACTTACTGGACGTAGTTCTTCATTTTTTAGCAGAGATTGACCGCATGCAAGGCATGAACAAACGGGAATTTTACATTCGATTCATGTTAAAAGAAATCGAAGCGGATGTATTTGGCAAGCAGGTGAAAGAAAATATCAGCGTCTTCACAAAAAAGGAGCAAGAGATGATTGCGCTCCAGATTTTAAGGCTTTATCAAACAGGGGATGCATTGTATTTATTAAAAGACACAATGAAGAGGCTTTTTAAAAATTGCTTTATTTATGTCAAATCAGAAGAACAACCGGAACTGCTGATATACATTGGCCAGAAAAAGACAGAGATGAATGAAAGAAAAATTCACCTTGTTCAAGATATTTTCTTACCAGTAAATTTCCATATGGAAGTGTACTGGCAAATTCATTTCGGCATAATGGATGTGGAAGAAACAATGAAGCTGGACCAAATAGCCCTTTACTAAACAGAGAAGAGGAGGAGTCAAGGTGAATAAATATTCGTATAAATTGTACGCTACTAATCGCTTCACAGAGAAAAAACGTATCACTTACACACAAGTCGAATTAATGGAAATGACGACCTTCCAGCTTCGAAATATTTGCTATAAAGAAAAGCTGGTCACAGGATTAATCAATACGCTACCGAGAGATCAGTTGATCCAAACCATTCTCCGTTATCGCGGAGCGGAAGAAACCCTTCTGATAAAAGAAAGAAGGGAAGGTGGTTTTGAGCGAGTAGAAGCAGCGATGCAAACATATTTAAAAACACCGCTATCCGATAATGGAGAAATTAAAATCCCTGCGAAAATGAGCATATATAAAGGGATGAAAATTGATAAGCTTGATCAATACCTCGTAGAAACAGGCGGATTTCTTGTAGAATCCAATGTCTTATTAGTAAATGAGCAGCTAGAATTATGCGGTATTCTTACCTTGTTGAAAGATGATAAATACTCGAATCGTTATTATCTAGCGGCAGAGGAAGCATTGGGCATTCGAGAAACGAATAATAAAAATTATAGTTTCATTTTCTTAAGAAAACAAGATTCTGAGTATATATTTAAGACTTACTATCAAGAGAATCCGCTTCCGCCTACAAATCTTCACTATTATAAAGTTCCCATACCAGATTTGGAGATAAAAAAGCTGGAAACAACGAATGCTATCCTTGCAATCGACTTTGGAACGACGAATACGACAGCAGGCGTTTACTTAGATGCTGATTATGTTTCCTCTCCATGCAGTCATGATTTATTAAATAAAAGAATCGAATTAAACAGCATCAATTTCGTGACGTTTCAAGATCCGCTTCAGCACAATGAAGGGGTTGAAGTAGTACCGACAGTGATGAGTGTCGCCGATTGTTCGAATCCGGATCATATTACTTATCATTTCGGCTACGAATCGTTGAAAATGATGAAAAAAAATAGTTATACAACGCTTGCTACGAAATTCCAAGGCATTAAACGCTGGGTGAGTAATTATGTAAAGCTGGAAGAAGTAATGGACGCTAATGGCAACACAGCCCTTGTTCCACGGAGTCAAATATTAAGGGAATTTATCCTTTATATTGTACGGATGGCAGAGCATCAATTCAAATGCCGCTTCCTTCATTTACATATTTCCAGCCCTGTAAAATTGAAAACACAATTTTTGGATATGTTCCAAACGATTTTGCCGGAATATGAAATCGAAACGGAACACGCGTTAGATGAAGGAATGGCAGTGCTCTATAATACGATCGCCAACCAGATTGAGAATAATAGTTTTCTCGATGGCAAGGAATATAAAGCATTGGTGATCGACTGCGGAGGAGGAACAACTGATCTTTCTTCGTGCCGTTTCCGAATTGAAGACGGGCATATCTCATATAAAATTGATATTCACACGACTTATGAAAATGGAGACACCAACTTTGGCGGTAACAACATTACATATCGTATTTTTCAATTCATGAAAATCGTTTTTGCAAATTATTATAGTCGCGGGAAAAGCGGCTTTGATATCGATGCATTAATTGATATTCCCGGAAAGGATATATACAGATATGTAGATGAATTGGGAGTCGAAGCGGTCTACGAACAATTCGAAAAGGCATTTGCAGATGCAGAGTCCATTATTCCGACGCGTTTCAAAGAATATGAGAACCGGACGCGTGATGAGTATTTGCGTGTGCGCAATAATTACTATTTCTTATGGGAAATGGCCGAGGAAATGAAAAAGGAATTTTTCCGGAAAACAGGTATTTTAAGAAGCCGGTTTTATTCGGAAAGTGATGCGCATCAGGATAGTGACTTGAATATAACTGCTGTAGAACGCTGGTGTCTCTCTCTCCTGGAAAATAACCAGTTCAAAGATGTCTATGATTACCCGAATGTATATTTCAATATTAAAGAGATTAATCATTTAATAAAGGCTGATATCTATGATATTGTCAGAGAATTTTTAGAAGAATTTTATGAAAACGGCCTGCTCGGAGAATACTCCATCATTAAGCTGACAGGCCAATCCTGTAAAATCGATGCTTTTCGTGAAGCGTTAAAGGAATTTGTACCGGGACGCAGTATTGAATTTCGGCAGAAAGCTGAAAATGTCGGGAAAGTGCCGGAATTAAAGCTTGCTTGCTTAAGGGGGGCACTCCGTTATTTAAACGCCAAAAAGATCGGCATGATTGAAACTTATGTAACGAACCATGCTCCTGTCGTGCCGTATGCTGTGAGTGCATTTACACATAATCGTCAAGAAAAGCTGCTTATCAGTAGTCTTGAAAGACTTAACCAAATTCATGGTACAATTTCGCGTCCTTGGGGTGTAACGGAAGTGGAGTTTTACCTGCGTGGAAGCGATCATCACTCCACACATAAATATATGTACCTGAACCGGCAGGAGGATTACATGCCCGTTCTTTATGAAAATATCGCAGCTTACTATCAAGATAAAATTCCACAAGACGAGACAGACTCCATTACTAACGGAGAAATTAAATTTTTTGTTTTTGCGGGAGAAGCGCATTGGGGATTCCATGTAGTACCGGTTGCCCGTAGAGACGAACAGCTGTATCTAGGAAGTAAAGAATTTTTCGCATTTGAAACAGATCTGTCTGAGCTGGACTTCTTTGACGGCTTAAAGTAGAAAAATAAGGCTGAAGAAATGAGGTGAGGGAAAGGTTGTTTACTACTCATTTTCCAAATTTCCAAAAGGGAAGAATTCTAAAAAGAGAGATGCTGGAGAATCTACGGGACCTTCCCAGAGATTTTCTAGATCTGTATTTTCAAGAATATTCAAACGGAATTATTGCCGGTGTGAATCTTCAGGTGAATGGAACAACGCTCATAGTTACGAAAGGGATCGTGAAGCAAAATGGTCGATTGTATATATTACATAGCGACTATGAGCTTCCCTATTTTCCGACGGGGAAAGAAACCGTACTAAAAATCAAATTTGGTGAGGAATTGACTGGACCTGATTTCACAACCTTCTCATCAGAAATTATGCTGGACAACATAGAAGAACTAGCAGAGAATGAGCTGGAATTAGGCAGGTTTAAGCTGAAACCAGGTGCAAAGCTTCGAACAGACTATATAGACTTTGCTGATTTTGCTACGGAGTTTAATACGATTAACTCCATTCATTGTCAATATGCAGGCTTGTACAAAAGTACCTTTCATCCAATGATCCTTCATTATTTTGCAAGAGAAATGTTGAAAAGCAAGCCGTCTAACGCCTATGATATTTCATTCGCACTCGAGTGTTTAAATCAAGAGCGGATGCAAAGGGAAGTTATCGATTACTATATCAGTAACCGACTAGGACTGGAATATAAGGAATATACGAACTTGGAAATGCACAAATATTTGGGCCGCATTTTACTTGAGGTGCAGAGTGGTGTTCGAATGGCGGCCCATAATCCAGGAAGACCGAAACGCCTGATTGTCGACTAATTATTTGCTATGTCTTAGTGAAGAGCGTTCAAGAAAGGGAAGGTGATGAGATTGAAATATTTAGATGAGAAGATTATTGCACTCAGAAATGAAATGCGTGAACAAATGAATCATGAATCCGCTTTAGCGGAAAAGGCATCCGCAGAAAATGGGCAGGAAATGCAAGCAATCGACCTTTACCAGTCGTTCGTGGATATTGAAGGAAAGCCCATCCAGGTAGTCGACCAAAAAATAATGGAAGGGAAAATTACCTTTCGAATGCCTCGGCTATTTTCCATAATGGCCCCGGAATTGGCAGCCCTGAAGTATCCTTCAGAGCGCAGACCGAACATTATCTATGCAGACGAATCAACTACCATCAATCTGGCATTTAATGCTATCCAATACGCTTTATCGGATGAAGAGGTAGAAGATTTTCGAGATGACATGGCAGAAGCGCTTGAACAGGCTCAGCCATCAGCACAGTGGATGGAAAAAGAGATGGCTGTTATTAATGATAAAGCGATTGGCTTTATAGAGGTTATTACCCCTGCTTTGGACGGAAGTATATACAATTTGATGTTCTTTAGTGCTTTGGATAATCAAGCACTTATCGGTACCTTTAACTGTATGGAGGAAGACATGGAGACGTGGCGTCCGATCGCACGGTCCATGATGGAGACGTTACAATTCATTCCAAATGGAGGGAATGGGGGTACCCAGTTATGAGTGTATCGGTAACGGCCTATCATAATCTGCAAATCCTGCCATTCCAACTAGTCAGTATTCAAGAGCTTACGCTGACAAAGAAAATAAATGAGCATGCTACATTACATTTTACAGGTATTGTCCCTGAGGAAATGAAGGACAAATACGTTGCCATGACAGAAGTTAATTCGTTAATTGAAGTGAATCATCTCAACCCCGCAGGAGCGACTGATCCTTTATTCAAAGGAGTTATCCTGAAAGTAAAGGTTAAGGCTGTTCGGGGCATTTACTATATGGAAGCTGAAGCTGTTTCCGCTACCTACTTACTTGACGTTAAAAAGCAAAACCGTTCCTATCAGGACAAAGAGATGACCTATTCTTCACTGTTCCAATTGATGAATCCCGCTTATACGGGCCTTGATATTATAGACGAGGCAACAAAAGGGAAGAAGCTTGAAAAGCTTACGGTGCAGTACCGGGAGACAGATTGGCAGTTTTTAAAAAGAATGGCATCCCGTTTTAATACGGGATTGGTACCGGCGGCAACATTTGATAAGCCGAAGTTTCATTTTGGTATACCTGCCGGGAGTGGAAAAGGGAAGCTTGAAGACTATCACTATACAATAAGAAAAAAACTAGGGGATTATTTGCTTTATAAAGAAACTGATAATGGAAATATTGAAGAAAATGATTTCCTTTATTACGAGGTGGAGACAGACAAGATTCTTCATATTGGAGATTTTGTAACCTTCAATGAACAAACACTATATGTGTGTGAAGCACATACATCGATGAAAGACGGCCTGCTCAAGCACCTTTATACCCTGTCATCAAAAAGCGGGATGAGTAAAAGCGAACTATTCAACCACAGCATCTCAGGTGTATCGATTGAGGGGAAGGTGCTGGAGGTTGCGAAGGATCACCTCAAGGTACATCTAAGCATCGATGAAAAGCAGGATAAAGGGAAGGCACATTGGTTTCTTTATGCCACTCCCTATACGGCAGAAGGACATAGCGGATGGTACAGCATGCCTGAAATCAACGACTATGTTCACGTATATTTCCCGACACACCATGAAGAGGAGGGACTGGCGAGCAGTTCAATCCGAAAAAATTTAGATAGCACTGCCACTAATAAACTGGATGACCCTTCTATTAAATATTACAGAACAGCCTTTGGAAAAGAAATTAAATTGAGCCCCACTGAGATTGTTATTACAGCACAGGACGGCGACATCTTCATTCGTTTGAATGAGGAAAGCGGTATTGAAATTTTCAGTAAAAAGGAAATCAAACTCCTCTCTGATGCAGATATTTCTGTAAATGCAGGGAAAAAAATTTTTTTGACCGCGGAGGAAGAAATTTCTTTAAAATGCAAAGAAAGTAAAATCATGATGGACGGCAGCGTACAAATCTTCGGGAAAGAAGTGAAGGCCAACTAGGCAGCCCTTCAATCCGGAGGCATTACAGCTCATAGTGAATGTTATCAATGGGAAGAAGGAGTCATGTACCTGTCGCTTCGTGTGCGATACAGATAAACACAGAGAAGGAGATGTGTATGCAAACTGGGGAAGTATTAAATCATTTCTATGAAATAGAAGTGGAAAAAAGAAGATTGAAATATGTAGAGGCTTTAGAAGATTTTTTTCAAAACTCAATAAAAGAACTTTCCTTGGAGTTTAGCAATGCCTTTCAGCAGATTTGTATGCAGTTACAGAAGCAGCAATTCACGCAAAAGAAAGGTCCTATAGCGAATATTACCTTTTCGATGCTTCGCACAGAAATGTTGGACGGAAACTATCTATACCTGGTAGAAGGAACAGACGAAGAGTGGTTTTTTGATATGAAGCCTTTGTTAGCTACCTATGATGCAAGTTGGGCATTTCAGTACCTGGACCAGCTGATTGAAGAACTAATCCTATACAGCAAAACATTTATGGGTGCTATCACACAGGCGGATATCGAGCTGATAAAGCTGCAAGAAGCTGTTCATTTTCATCAATATGTAATTAGCCTAGCAAGGTATGCACTCCCTGATCTCATCAGGTCGCCAGAATACCTGGCGATAGAAAGAGATTCGGCAGTGGAAATTCGTGTAGGCGAATATATGGATATAAATGAGGTTGTATTTGCTGAAGATTATTCAATCCGTGATGTGGAAGAAATTAAGGCTTGGCTGGACCAAAAACTAGAAGAGGAATATCCATATGAAGTATTCAGTCATCTGAATTTATCATCTGCTAACTATGAGGGCCTTGACCTGCGCTATGCTTTTTTCCAAAAAACAAATTTATCCTACTGCCAAATGCGAAGTTGTTTGCTAACGGGAGGGAATTTCAAAGAAAGCCAGCTTGTAGAGGCGGATTTAAGCTTTAGCGAGATTCAGGAAGCGGATTTTAGGTACAGCCAGCTGCAGGGAGCTAATTTCCAGCAGGTACAAGGAGCAAGAGGACTACCGAGCCGTGAAAATGGACAGTACCCAGGTTACTTTCCAGTGCGCTTTACAGGAGCAAATTTGGAAGGAGCGAACTTTGAACTGGCGAATTTGCAAGGTGCCTGTTTTATCGACGCCAACTTACAGAACGTTCAATTTGCGGGAGCAAATTTAGAGGGAGCTGTATTTTCAAAGGAAGCAAAAGAGGAACTTATATTAGATTCATATCAAGCGTCGCAGGTTATTTGGAAGTAAAAGGAGATGAGAGGATGAACTATTTTATTCTATCGCAGGATGAGCGGATTACCAATGCCGTAGAACCGATCGGTATATCACAAGTGATTAAGAAAGAGCTGCTGACACCGGAAAGAATGAATGAACTGGATGAACTGGATCGCCAGTTTCCTGTATTACAGAAGAACACGAGCGACTACATCGACTTTATCGAAAAGCCGGTTCCTTTATTGTCCGATCCTGTGAAACGCTTAGTCGAAAAATATGAGCCGAGACTTCCTCTGAAATCAATTGTTTTAATGGATCAGGCTTCACTTAGTCAGACGTTATATTGGCTTGTCGTACCGCCGAAAGTAGCATGTCTCTCTGACCGAACGGAGTTTCATCTAGATGGGACAGTGAAAAAACTTGTGATTGATGAAGCGCTTGCTGCACCGTATACGATTTTTAAAATCGACGGTATGAAAGAGGATTATTTGATCGTCAATATCGAGCTTGCAGAAAGCTTGCTGCGTAGATCGTTCCGAGGGCTTCGTATTCGAAAAGTGGAAACGGAAGGCCGATGGAATGAGGTTTTCAGTTCGTGAAATAGCATCAGAGTGTATGAAGGAAAGACATTTTAACATCTAAATCGATGGTGATGAAGCGTCTATGTTTTGACTGAAAGGGTGGTTGAAAGTGTCAGAAGAAATGCAGACAAAGGGAGACGAGCAACGCAGTTATGTAGTGGCCGGTGCCAAACTGTCATGTTCACAGGGAGATCAAACAAGCATTTTAGCTATGCCGCAGAGTCACGGGGTTTATGTAAAGAACAAGGCCCAAATGAATACGATGGACTATAAACCGTATGTCAATATCCAGCCCTTTGGTTTATGTCATACGTTATCCAACCCATCCGTAGCAGCTGCAACGGCAGCCAATAATGGCGTATTGAAACCGATGCCATGTACACCAGTTGTCACAATGCCATGGATTAATGGCAAAGACGATCAATTGATTGAAAAGCAGCCCGCTCTGATCAATCAATCTATTAATATGTGTCTCTATTGCGGGACGATTAAAGTAGAAGATGATGGCCAGGAATAGTCTATCATCCCCTGATGAAAGAAGGGAATTCATGTGAATACGTATAAGGAAGTGATTGGATACGGGGAACTGGAGCTCGTATCCCCTTATGAAGTACAAACACTGCATGATCTCACATTCGTTCAAACGATCAATGACCATGCAAGGTTATCGATTACGGGCATCATCCCGGAAAGCAAGAAAGATAGCTGTATGCAGCTTGCGAGCAGCTCAGATTGCATTGAGCTCTATCAAAAAAATAACGGACAGCGTGGACGAGCTCTTTTTAAGGGGCAAGTGAATGAGATTGCGGTTCGAATGGTAAGAGGTGTATACCAAATCGAAATAGACGCTGTTTCATCCACATTTCAATTAGATTGCAAGCAGAATACCCGTTCCTTTCAGCATGATAAGATGACTTACAATGAAATGCAAAAGCTGATATTGGCTAATTATCCTGGTGCCGACATCATTGATACAGCTTCGAAAGCTACTACTCTCAAACAATTTATATTACAATATAAGGAGACGGACTGGCAGTTTTTAAAACGGATGGCGTCTCATTTCAGAACAGTAGTGATCCCGGCTGTGGATACCGAAACACCCAAACTTTGGTTTGGTCTTCCAGAGGGACAGGCAGAGAAGCTGGCAGCTGATAGCTACACGATTGTCAAGGACCGCTCAATGTATTACCAAACGCTACATAATGACACCGAAAAACCACTAGAGGAGCGGGATACGGTAACGTATGTGATTGAATCTACGAAACCATTATCACTTGGTGACCGTGTGCAGATTCAAGGTAAGGAGATGGTCGTAGCAAAATCCATCGCACAAATGCAGCGTGGTATCCTTACCTTTGTATACGAGTTAAAACCTGAGCAGGGGATCCGGCAGGGGAGACTGAATATTCCGTTACTTCCGGGGGTTTCTATCGAGGGAACCGTTCTAGAAGTCAAGAAGGATTTAGTTCGCCTGCACCTATCCATCGATCCGGCCCAAAAGAAGGAAGAAGCAGCATGGTTTCCTCTTGCAACACCGTATACGGCAGAGGGGCACAGCGGCTTTTACAGCCCGCCTGAAATAGGAGACGCTGTACATCTTACCTTTTCCACTCATCGGGAAGAAGCAGCGTTCGTGCGTCAAACCGTACGAAAAGGCGGAGATGCGAACCCGAAAACAGCAGACCATCAAACGTCCTACTGGGGGACACCGCGTGGCAAGGAGATCAAGCTTGATCCTCAATCGGTGACGCTTACTGCGACGGAAGGGGCTGTATTCCTTCAGCTGCACCAAGAGAGCGGTGTGGAAGTTCATAGTAAACACCCACTTACCCTGAAAGCCAATGATAACCTTACCTTTACCGGCAAAACCATTTCGATGAGCGCCGCAGAGTCTCTTCGCTTTACCTGTGGATCCAGCAGTCTTGTCCTCGATGGGATAACTGATATCCAGGGAGAAGTTGTTGAAATGGAAGGATCCATTAAGGCACCTGTTCCTTTATCTGGCGGAGATGAGGAAGAGGATGAAGACGATCTTGACGCTGCACTTGATGTCATGGGCATGATTCCCCTCTCAGGAGGTGGAGCCTGATGGCAAAAAAGAAAAAGGGCTTTTTTAGTGCAGTCGGGAGTTTTCTTGGAAGCATTCCAGCAGTAGGGAAAGTGAAAAAGGCTGCAAAGAAAGTAACAAAGAAGGCAAAAAAGGCAGTCAAGTCGGCTAAAAAGAAAATAACAGTCAAAAAGAAAAAACTGAAGGCAAAGGTGAAGAAGGCTGCCAAAAAGCTGAAGAAGAAGGCGAAGAAAAAGGTCGGCAAGGTCTTTACGAAGGCCCGCAAGATTAAAAATAATCTTTCCAAATCTAAAATGGTCAAAAAAATTAAAAAGACCATGAAAAAGGCAGTGCTTTCAACAAAAAAAGCGGCGAAAAAGGTCAAAAAGGCTGCTAAAGCGGCAGTCAAAGTCGTCAAAAAAGCAGCAAAGAAAGCGGTCGTTTTTGCTAAGAATATGGATCTCAAGCAGGCCATCTCCACCGCCGCCGACTTCATACCGGTTGTCAGCAACGCCAAAGCGATCTACGAAGCCGCCGTCGGAAAAGATCCGTTTACAGGCAGGAAATTAGAGGCCTGGGAACGAGGCGCCTCAGCCGCAAGTATATTGGGCGGCCCAATCGTCAAAGGCATCAAGCATGGCGGAAAAGCAGCGGCAGGTATCATTAAAAATAGCGGCAAATCGACCAAAAAACCAGCCGCAGCTACAAAACCAAAAGACACGACCACTCCAAGCCAGAAGAAACAAGAGAATAAGCCAAAGCCTAATACAACACAGGCGCCGGCTGGTAATAAGAAACAGACAACTTCAACTCCGCAGAATGATAAAAAACCAGCTGAAGTGAAACAGCAGGGTACGGGTGTGGGTAAGAGTGTCGAAGTTACTATTAAATATGACAAGCGAATGCCAAAACGTGAATTTGAACGAAAAGCAAATAAATTAAAAGAGCTAGGTGATAAAGGCTTATTATATAAAGCAGAGAACCCAGTGCCTAGAAACCCAGCAGTTACAAGAGCTTATAGGCAAGACATGATAAAAAGAATTTGGAATCAGTATGGAAAAGTAAACCCTGAGTTTGGAAAGCAATTAATTCATAGAGTAACTAAGCGTATGCAACCTGACCATGTTTGGGAATTACAATTGGGTGGACCAGATTCAGTTGAAAATTTAAAATTCCTTGATTCCTTTACTAACTGGAATATTGGTACTCAACAGATTAGACCACAAATTAGAAAGTTACCAACTGGTACTAAGATTAAAATTAAGATAGATTAGAGGGATATTGGTGAATGAGTTATTAAAAATAACAATTGAGAAAGTAAAAGAAGATTTTATATCTGAACCAGATAGTATCATTTATGGTGAATTAAATGATGGAAACAAAAGTATTTGCTCGAATGAGGGTCCCCTTAAAGAATATTTTGACTTCTTACGAATTTGTGATGGAGCAAGATTTGGAGCAATTGATTTATGGTCATATGGTGAGTTACCTTTACATCAGTCTCGGATTTCCGATTTTTCAGGAGGACCAGAAAAATGGATTGAAGTTGGACAAATCTTATACGAACCTTTAGTCATAGAAAAGGAGTCAGGTTTTGTTTACTGTTTTTACCAAGGTCATCCAGCGAAAATAGGACAAACTTTAGGCGAGTTTGACTGTTTCATGCTTAATTATGTTTTTGGAAAAAAGTATAAAGAATTAATTCCTGATTCTCATTTAGAGGATTGGTATCAGTACCTCGAAAGGGTTGGATTAGCTTAATTTTTGGGTGTTGTAGAAAATATAAACTAATATAGTTATACCGTTATGGAATGCCATAAATCAAAAAATACACAAACGGTTGGGCTTGCTGATTGATAAAAAGATATCCGACTTTCTAAAAAATGACTCTTAAATATTTAAACTTTAAAAATACATGGAATGTAAGCACTTGATAGCCAACTACAGGCAACAAGTGCTTTTTACTTTATTACTAAAATAATACGATTACAAAACCCAAAGTCACAACTGCTCCAAGCCGGGCAAAGCAAGGGAATAAGAAAATTCCTAATACAACACCGGTATTGCTTGAAAAAAATGGCGGAAGCGAAACTGCAGAGTACAGATGGGGGTAATACGGTACCACCTAAGACAAATTCTGATAATATTTTTATTGAAAAATATGGTAAAATTAAAAATGGTAAACAACCACTTAAGGATGTTGGTATTTCTCATTTTAATGCTCATAAAACAATGGAGGGATTTTGGTCGCAATATAGGAAGGGTGGGAAAAGCACGGATAAACACCGACATGTGGAGAAATTACTCTATTTTCCTTTGCAAATTTGCACAAGAAAATGTTACTGAAGATAAAATTTTAGAAACAAAATCTAATGAGATTTTATCAGCTCTCTATAATATGTCTAACTTCAGTTACGATTTATGGATGGATAATCTTATCTTAAAAATAAATGAGTAACTTTAAAATGTTTTAGATTTTATATAATGAGACAGCTCGTAATCATTATATATGGCATGGTGAAGCAAAAACAGCCTAGGAATTACCGACAAAAAAAAGAAGATAATTTAAGATGACTTGTGATGAATTGAAGGCTATTTGATTATGATTACGAGATTAAGAATGGTGATTGGGATACAGATTTGGTTCCGTTCCTTGACGTAAGTAATGGTAATTATTTATGTATAAGTAATAATGAGTTCAATAAACTATTAAGGCTTCAATCCCATGAATGTAATACCAGTCATAAGTACGAAGGGATAGCAGGTACTTTTAAGGGAGCGAAAAAAGATGATTAACTATGGAGAACTTTATTATAATCATTATAATAAATTTTTAGGAGATCCAATTGACCGAGAAGTGTTTATGAATAATAAAGATATGCCCAAAATACAAATTTTAAAATATGAAAATGTATTTGAAGAATGTTTTGTTTATAATACTCTTGGTGTTAGTAAGTATGAGGAAATAATTGGCGAAAACATAGAAGTTTCTATGGTAGTTGACGGAGCATTTAATAGTACAGCATATATACTTGCGAATGTGTTATTTTATTGTATTGGTAATCAAATAAAGATGGGGAGAGGCATAGCGATAAGTGGTATTAAGAGTATTGATGTAAAGTTTGTTGAAAAATACGATAAGAGTGCAGTTTACTTTACTGACCCTTTTGCTTTCCCAGATGAATATTCCGAAGTTCTTACGGAGAGTAAGGATAATAAGGATGGCAGAGTTTTATTGGCATTTTTTATTTCGCAATCAGAGTATGAGTATTTTAGAAAGCATGGAACTGAAAAATTTGAGGATTTGTTAGAAGAGAAAAATGTCGATCCATTTAATGTTAGTAGAAAATCTGCAAT
>JAPSKP010000132.1 GCA_031181585.1 Lysinibacillus sp. | reverse complement strand
TCTTCACGATAGTCATATATGAATTCGATTGTACCAGCACCCTCATAGTTGCATGCTTGCGCTGCTTTCACAGCTGCAGCTCCCATTTCTGCCCGGCGTTCTTCGGAAAGAGCAGGTGATGGCGCTTCCTCAACCAGCTTTTGCATACGGCGTTGCACTGTACAGTCGCGTTCGCCTAAATGCACAACATTTCCATATGAATCGGCCAACACTTGGATTTCACAGTGGCGGAAATATTCGATGAACTTCTCCAAATAGACACCTGGATTACCAAATGCAGCTGCCGCTTCTTTTTGTGTAATTTCAATGCCTTTTATTAATTCCTCTTCTGTACGTGCCACACGAATTCCTTTACCGCCCCCGCCAGCAGTTGCCTTAATAATTACCGGGTAGCCAATTTCACTAGCCCATTTCCTGCCTGTTTCTATATCCGGCACAATACCTGTACCCGGCACTAATGGAACACCCGCTTCTTCCATCGTAGTGCGGGCAACGTCCTTAATCCCCATAATCTTGATAGAATCTGAAGATGGTCCGATAAATTTAATGCCAGCTTGCTCACAGCTCTCTGCAAAGTCCGCATTTTCAGCCAAGAAGCCATATCCTGGATGAATGCCGTCCACACCTGTTTTTTCAGCAACGCTTAAAACAGCCGGGAAACTAAGATAAGAATCCTTGGATAGTTTCGGCCCAATACAGTAAGCTTCATCTGCTAATTTAACGTGTAGCGCATTGCTGTCTGCTTCGGAATAAACGGCCACCGTTTCAATCCCTAATTCTTTGCATGCACGAATGATACGTACTGCAATTTCACCACGGTTTGCAATTAATACTTTTTTCATGAATAAAGCACCCCTTACTCAGGTTTCACTAGGAATAATGGTTGACCGTATTCAACTAATTGACCATCTTTTACTAGTATTTCAACAATTTCACCTTTGATTTCAGCTTCTATTTCATTGAAGAGCTTCATCGCTTCAACGATACATACGATTGAATCTTCACCAACTCGATCGCCAACTTTTACATAAACAGGCGAATCAGGTGATGGTGCTTGATAGAACGTTCCAACCATCGGCGAGGTAATTTTATGTAATGACGAATCATTTACATTGACTGGTGCTGTCTTTTCCTCCGATTTTGCTTCTTCTACTTTTGGTGTTTCAGCCACAACCGGAGCCGCGACAGGAGCAGGTTGTTGTGCAACTGCAGCAGTTTCTTTTGTCGGTACAACTACCTCTGTAATAACACCATTATTTTTTTTCAGTTTAAGCTTAGCCCCATCATTTTCGTAAACAAATTCATCAATCGATGAATTGTCCACTAATTTAATAATCTCTCTCAATTCTTGTACTTTAAACATGAGAACACCCCTTGTACTTTTATAACTACATTTACCATTTTATATTTTTTTAATACTTTTTGAAATACATAAATAGATTTTTATTGAAAAACGTGAAAAAACAGTGCTTTCGTTGCTATAACGAATGCACTGCGTAATTTCTGTCTAAATAACAATTCGACAATTATATTAAATTTATTATTGTACTAATAGTAATTTGACTCCGGGTTTACCGTCACTTGTGCATCTTCGATTTCTGATTTTACGATGTATATAATTTCATTTGCTTGCGCTGAAGATAACTCATCAGTTAGTACGGAGACTGCTACTTTATCGTCGCTTATCCGAACTAACGCATCTGAATAGCCGATAGATTCAATTAACATTTCCAACATAGATTCCGAAGATTCTTGTGCAATTAACGCATTCATTTCATTATACGCCGCACTCTTTTCTTCTGCTGTATAGTCATCGGATGCAATCTTGTCCGTCAATTGGGTTCTGAGTTGATCACGTTCGTTACTTACTTCCATACGCATTTCATCGAATAAGTAACTTTCTGAAGTTGTAGTTGTAATTTCCTCTTCCGTTACACCCGTCAAAGTAGTTTCTTGAAGTGTATCATCTGTGAAAATTGTTGCTAAGTCCACATTACGATTTGGTTCAAATACATAATAAACTGAAATCACAGCCGCCAAACTTAGTAGCGTTAATAACCATACGGTTCTTCTTTTTACTTTCATTGTTCATCTCCTTTGTTCTCCATAGGTACAATCATAATTCTGTGAGTAGGCATTTGCATGACTCTACTAATAGTTTCTAAAAGTTGCTTTTTTATAGCTGGGTTAGAGGCCCCTTCCGATACAACGAGCAATCCTGATACATATTTTTCTCGGTCACTTGAACTCAAGTATCCATTCAGTAAGCTGTCCGAGTCATTTTCTTTAGGATTTTGGTTATCATAATGGAAATATACCTTTACTTGTCCCACACCTTGAATTTGACCGAGTACTTGTTCAAGTCTGCCTTCTTCTGTAGAAGATTGATATTGCTCTTCATCTGTCTCATTCCACGTAACAGAAATGTACGCAATGAACACTAATACGGCAATCGGAATAAAGATTAATTTTTGTTTTTTCCACTTATTTTCCACCTCACGTTCTCTTGGCGCCCCCTTTCTATCAAATACCCCCCGGCATTTTACCGAAAGGCCTTTCCTTTGTTCAGCATCATTCATACTATTTATACGTGAAATGAACATGCCTTCTTAGGTGATGGCAACCTACTGAACAAAGTTTTCTGTTTCAACACATTGTATGAAGCTAGTCCCAACTCTATGCTTTAGAGTTTCAGAAAATCTAAGACTGTTGTTAAAAAAATTAATAATGTTGCTAGTTTTACATAGACTAGGATGTCTTTTTCATCTGCCAAAAGTAGTAAACATTTTCCTATTAAAATAATCGCGATTAATTTGATCAAAAGCTTTTCCCCACCCCTAGCTGCAAGATTATCATCAATATCAACCAAATAAAGACGAAGGCAATCCCTAACAGAATGGCCACTGCACAAAGCAGCAATAATGACTTGCCCACATCATCCAACAAACCACTAATGGTACTTCCTGTAAAAGGTTCAACTATTGCAGCAATAAACTTGAATGTTAAGGCATGAATAAGTAACTTTCCGGCAGGATAGAAAGAAGCCCCCCAAAAAGCAGTCATAGCTCCGAAGCCGACCACCGTTGTTGCAGTCGATTGGTACTTGTGGAAGATAGAAAAACCCTCAACAATCAGTGATCCGACAATAGGCACCGTTTGCTCGATTACCTTTTTAATAGGATTCGCGATGGCTTGGTCTATTGTAAAGAACGCCACACCAGTAAAAGAAAGTACTGTAACCATCGCTATGAGGGAGGCGGTAATCAATGTCATGACCGATCCTCGTATTAAGTCGGATGCCTTAGAAAATGAAATATCTTGAATAAACCTTGTACAAAAATCGAGTATCAATGCCACAATGATGGCGGGAATTAAAATTTTTTTACAAAGTATAATCAACATCTCTAAAATAAAGAGAATGACCGGGCTCCATGCAATAAAGGAAAACACGGCATTTAAAACAACCAAAAGGGATGTAAGTATAGGTGTAATCGCTAAAAAGAAATCGGCAGCAACATTGACTAAATCGCCCATCAAGGAGAAAGCATCCACCACAGTTTTTCCTAGTGTCAAGACGAGAATAATTATAAATAATGCATCTGCCCATTTTTTAAATTTTGGTACAAACGCTTCCACAATTAAAAACATGATGGTATAAATCACTATAAAAATGATGGATTGTCCAGCAATCTTCAATGGGTCTATAAAGATATTGAGTATTTCATGCATTGGCGCAGAGCCCCTTACTGAAGCATTTCTAAAATTGACGATAAATCTGACAATATTTTTCCTAGTTCACTAGTCCAATAAAATAAAAGTACGATCCGAATTGAGAACATTACGAGTTCGCCGAATGTTTCATAATCCTCTTCTTCAAAAATTGATTGAAAGAACAAACCTAGCTGATAGAAAAGTGCAGAGTACACAAGTTGAGGTACATAAGGCACTGATTGAACATATGAAAGGAGCTGCTCTAAAAAAGGAATGGTGAGCATCGACAATAAGAAATATAATAGGACGAAAAAGAAGATAACGACAATTATTCCGTGTAGTTTGTTGATCGTTTCCTTGATAAATAGTAAAAGGAGCATTAGGATTACGGCGTAAATTAAAAATGTCATAGCTTAACCTAATTTAAATTTAGCCATTGGAAGAATGTAAGAATATCGCCGAAGAAAAGCCGTAAAAATCGTATTAGTTCCGCAGTAATATACAGATATGCAATGAAAAATATAAAGAATGAGAATTCCTTTTTGCCGATTTGCTCGAAGAAAACATGAAGCAGTGCAATGATAAGCCCAACTCCAGCTACTCGCAAAACGTCCTGTAACTCCATGACGACGCCTCCTTGTGTAAGGCAATATATGAGCTTGTTCAAAAAAATAGACCTTCCGTTAAAGAAAAAAGTCATCTAATAGGAAGATGACCTTTTTTATAACTTTATTATGAACCTCGCACAAATATTAATAGTAAAAACAAAAAAGAGTGCGAAAACCAAAGTCAAATCGACTTTTGTTTCTGCACTCCAAAATATCAAATATGTTCCTACTTAAGCACGTGATACGTATGATCCGTCAGTAGTATTGATGATTAATTTATCGCCTTCATTTACGAAGAATGGTACGTTTACCATTAACCCAGTTTGCATTTTTGCTGGTTTTGTACCGCCTGAAGCAGTATCACCTTTAATACCTGGTTCAGTTTCAGCAACTTCAAGAACAACTGTGTTTGGTAACTCAACACCCAACATTTCGCCTTGGTAAGATTGGATATGAACTTCCATATTTTCAAGAAGGTATTTTAATTCTCCTTCAATTTGTGCTCCCGCTAGTTCAGTTTGCTCATATGATTCCATATCCATGAATACGTGAGAATCACCTTGTGCATATAAATATTGCATTTTACGGTTGTCGATTTGTGCTTTCTCCACTTTTTCGCCGGCACGGAAAGTTTTTTCTGTTACGTTGCCATTTCGAAGGTTACGTAATTTCGAACGAACGAATGCAGCACCTTTCCCTGGTTTAACGTGTTGGAAATCCAGCACACGATATAATTGACCATCAATTTCCACTGTTAGGCCTGTACGGAAATCATTAACTGAGATCATAGTTGTATTCCTCCATTATAAAATAATTAATTCTTTAGTAGAATGAGTTAATTTTTCATTACCTGTTTCTGTGATTAAAATATCATCTTCAATACGAACTCCGCCAATTCCAGGTAAATATACACCTGGTTCAATTGTGACAACCATATTTGGTTCCAAAACTGTGCTGGATCTTGAAGAAAGTGCCGGACCTTCATGTACTTCAAGCCCGATTCCGTGTCCTGTTGAATGTCCAAACGCCTCACCATAGCCTTTGGACGCTAGATAATCACGGGCAAAACGATCCGCTTCTATCCCTGTCATTCCCGGTCCCACTTTTTCTAATGCCAGCAATTGTGATTCTAAAACCGTATTGTACATTTCAACAAGTTTTTCGGAAGGCTGTCCAACAGCAATTGTCCGTGTGATATCCGAAATATAACCATTATATAACGCACCGAAATCAAGTGTGACGAAATCTCCTTTTTCAATCACTTTATCTGTGGCAACACCGTGCGGCAATGCACTGCGCAATCCACTTGCGACAATAATGTCAAAGGAGGATTCAGTTGCCCCAAGACGACGCATGAAAAATTCTAATTCATTCGAGACTTCAAGCTCGGTTAAACCTGGCTTAATAAACTCTAAAATATGCGAAAATGCATTATCTGCAATCTCACATGCGACCTTAATAATATTAATCTCTTGTTCAGTCTTTATCAAGCGAATTTTTTCAATTAACCCAGAAAGCGGTACTAATTCAGCTGATATAAGCGATTTATAAGTTTCATACATGGAATAAGTCAATGTATCTTTCTCGAAGCCCAATGTTTTAATACCCATTTTGGCCACTGTATTCGCTACTTCCTGAAAAATAGTTCCTTCGTGTTGAACAATACGGAAATTTTGAATTTGTTTGTTAGCCTGTTCGGTATAGCGAAAATCCGTAATGAACACTGCATCATCCTTGGATACAACAGCAACGCCAGCAGACCCAGTGAACCCGGTCATATAACGGCGGTTAACCCCGCTTGTAATCAGTAACCCATCAACATTTTGTTCTGCTAACGCCTTACGTAATTTTTCTAATTTCATCATCTTAAAGCTCCCCCATTCATTGTTCTAGGAACTTTCTTATAGCCAGCTCATAGCCAAAAGTTCCTAGTCCGCTTATTTGTCCAACACATTCTGCCGCTAACTTTGATTCATGACGAAACGATTCTCTTTTATGTATGTTTGAAATGTGCACTTCAATGACAGGCACATTCACAGCAGCAATTGCATCCCTGAGCGCAATACTCGTATGTGTGTATGCGCCAGGGTTGAAAACAATTCCTTCAACATCCGTATCTTCTGCTTCGTGTATCCAATCAATTAATACCCCTTCATGATTGGATTGTTTAAAATCAACCGTTGCATTAAATTGTGCTGCCAGGCTGATGCATTTCTGCTTCACATCATCCAAAGTTTCACTTCCATAAATTTCAGGCTCGCGTTTGCCCAGGCGATTCAAATTCGGTCCATTCAGCACTAAAACCTTCATCAACATACTCCTCTATTAACGGAAATTACCACTTTTATTTTACCACAGAGTCCTTATACGGCAACTTATTTCGTTCAC
>JAPSKP010000037.1 GCA_031181585.1 Lysinibacillus sp. | reverse complement strand
GAGGGGGATTGTATATGTCGCGGTACGTATTGCTGGCGAAGCTTCGCAGTGGGCAGTATTATTTATTGAAGTTCGACCGGCAGGAAGTGTTAGATTGTCTGTATGAGTTTCCTACAACAAAAGGGCTTGAAGCGTTAGTAGAATGGCCATTGGAAACACGGGCGGAAATGGGCTTTTTTCTCGAAATGCTTATTAAAAATGTAAAATATTATTATTTAAAAGATACGAAGACATTGACAAAAGAATATGTGATGCTTGATTCCATTATGTAAAAGTTCAAAGGCGAAGTTACCTTTGAACTCTTTTTATCCGACATGTTAGAGGCTATCAAACGGTATGAATCGCTAGCTGTCACCTATTTTATTGTGAAATGCTATTTAAATAGATTCCTTTTTCGAAGCTTCCTTTTAGCTTCTTTTTCTCTTTTCGTATTAATTCGAATTCTTCAATTGAAACATCGTGCAGCTTTAGAGCGGAGTAAATAAGTTCGACCATATCGACCAGCTCTTCAATCGCTGATTCCTTTGAGTTGGCTTCATGATATTCTTCTAATTCCTCAAATAGTTTTTTCGTTATTTCATGCTTGTGCTCTAATGGAGAAAGCAGCTTTAATGAGTAGCTGCCCCCATCTTTTGTTACGAGAGAAGGGACTTTATCACGTACTAGCTTATTTAGTTCAGTCATCGCCATACCTCCTTATAACAGCATTTTACCACAAGAAAAGTGCAGCTGTGTCTAATTCTCTATCTATAAAATTCTCTACTTTTCCATACAAAAAAAGACGCCTCGAAGACGTCTTTTCGTACTACCATTCGATATTTGCAATCATACCCAGTTCATCATCTATATCCAGATTAATGCGTGCAGCCATCGAATCCTTGCCAAGCTGCTCGTCAATATAGAGACGAATTGCCGTGATGAAATTTGCCTGCTTGTATTCATCCATTACACCGTTAACAAATGCTTCTGCTGTATAGCCAACTGTATCATCATAGCAAAGCTCAACCTCGACTAATTCCGGCTGTGTCTGCTTGAAACGAGCATGAAATAAGCACACTGCATTGATTAAGTCCTGCTCCTGCAATATTAGTTTTTCCATACATTATTAGCCTCTTTTTCTTTCTTACGTGTCATTTTTTGAACAAGCTTCACGATAAGGAAGACAACTAACAAAATGGCACCAGCGTTGATCAGGAAGCCAAGAATTGATCCGATCATTCCTAAATCGCTGAAAAGACTACCAAATAATAGACCAGCTAGTCCACCAATGAATAAACCTTTCATCAAGCCGCCAGCTGAGAAACCGCCTTTTTGATTTGTAGTATTTGCAGTGTTTTTGTTGTTCGTATTATTACTGTTTGATACAGTGCCATTGTTGTTCGTGTTTGTATCATCATTGTTTCTTTGAATGTTTGAATTATTGTTGTTTGAGTTGAAGCCTTTTTTACCCGATTTGTAAGATTTTGCTTCCACTTGATGATCATCAAACATTGGCAATAGTGTACCTACACTTGAAAATACAAGGGTAAATGCTAAAAATACTGCTGCTAATTTTTTCATATTATGCCTCCATCTTAGATAGTTATTACTTAAGTATAGCAAAACAGACATAAAAGTCTATTTTGCTACCTTCCATATATGCATACGGATTAGTACCAAAAAAGTTTCAAAAATAATGAAAGAAATACTTAAGCAGTTTGTTATTGTATTTGTAATAGTCTAGAGAACGAAAGTACCTTTCTTTCTGTGCTGTCATCTCAATTTGACCCGGTAATGTCTCATAGATTTTGGTACCCCTTTAACTGTAAGTATCCCTGTATAAATCAAATACCGAATTCTATATTCAAGGAATAATGTGTTGATGAAGGTATCTGCATTGAAAAATACGTGAAAAACCACATCTGTTACTTGAATGAAATCAGATGTTTCTTGCTCATTTTGGAGTGTTCGAATTGCCTCGATGAGTAAATGATCATAAATATCTTCCGGTGAATCTATTAAAACACCATCCTGCCAAACACGCAGCACAGCCTTGCTTTCAGAAAGCTTATGCCATTCCTGCTGCAGCCGCAGCTGTTCTTTTGAATTTACCGGTTCATTATTATGCTGTGTACTGAACAGTGTCTGCATATCGCTTAAGGAAAGTTTTCCGGTGCTTAAATGTCCATTTATGTTGGTATCAATCAAAATAATGTCATTGTTATATTCCTTTAATAAATTGATAAGGAAGCGCAGCATTGTTTGTTCCTCTGCATTGGAACCGTACCATATGTAAATTTTTACACTTGTAGGTATATCTTTAATCCGGCGCAGGGAGTTGATAAATCGCTGCGTATATTCATCAACCTCCATTTCCAAATTGATATGGTCGTACAGCCATTCGTTTCGGTATGCTTGACCTTCCTTTTTTAACACCGCCCATAATGGACCAAATGCGAAATAGCCAGGAATGGGAATAACGGTGTCAGATCTATCTAGTGCAGCACGAAGAGAGCCGGCATCGGATTCGGAGGCGACGAGATGAAAATGATTGGGTTACTGCGCTTTAGGATTTGAAGAATCAAACCGGATCTTGTTGTCCAGCTGGATTGCGGAATTAATACGGTCGACCATCGTTCGTAACTGTTCTTCAGAAAAAATGATACTGTAGGATGCTGCTGTTTGCCTTCATGCTGGAATGTTTCAAGAACCTCGCCGTCCTTAAGAAAAAAGAATTCGCTATTGCCTGATAGACTAAACTCTGCTGTTGTTATATAGGTTGGTGATACTAATCTATATACCATTACGACTCGAGATTCCTCAGTATCTAAAAGGAAATAAACAAATGGTAGATGAATTTTTGATTTGATTGGAATCAGCTCCTTCTCTTTTAAAACCAAAACGTGTGTCGTAAGAAACTTATTTTCAATTATACAGGTGATAGACTCTCTAATACTATCAGAATATTCAAGATAATCTTTTCAAAATATTGAAAATATGGTACGCTCATCACGGAATAACTTCAGATTTTCAGTGGAAATGACGAGGGAAGAAAGGACGGTCATTTCACGTGACAGCAAAAATTCAATATAATGGCATGCTGCTTCTTGCCTCATACGTACAGCGCTTATATGTTAATGAGCAGGTCAAGGGGCGGTTTGAGGAAGAAAGCAACCAGTTTGTACAAGTGAAAGATTACTTTGATTCTATTAATGCTATTATGCCGATGTTCAGCCAGACAAAAGTGTTAACTGTATCGCAGGGAGGTAAACTTCAATCTATTTTATTGGGTGTTAAGGAAATGATGAATCATTATTTTGAACCATTGAATGCTTCATACGAATATAAGCTGCGGATTGTTGCCTCCTCACTGTTTGCAGAAAAGCTAATGATTACCGGAATACTTCATTTAGGAAAGCTTTTCAATGAAAATGTTGGAACAGACATTCAAAAACGGGAGAAGTTTTATGAGGAGCGGACAACAATGGTCAATAAGCTTGTTGCTGCGCAGCAGGCGGGAATGGCAGCGACAGAAGAGGTCGAGCGTGTCATCCATTCCTGGTTTGAAGGGATTATAAAGCAACAGGAAAATATAATCAATGATATGGAAAAAATCGCACCGATGATCGGTATAGCTGAAAAGGAGTAAAGGAATGACTACATCAACTATCACAAAGAACGATACACAATTGCAAAACCGTGCTCGTATTTTAGTGAAATGCCCTGATAAACCGGGTATTGTGGCCGTCTTGTCTTCATTTTTACATAAACATAATGCCAATATCATCGAATCGAATCAGTATTCCAGTGATCCAGAAAACGGCACTTTTTTCATACGTATTGAGTATCATTGCGACCATCTTGTTCAGAAGAGAGATGATATGGAAAAAGATTTTTCAGTGATTGCAGTCAAACATGATATGGAATTCAGTTTCCATTACCGGTCGATTCGTCAGCGTGCAGCAATCTATGTATCAAAAGAAACACACTGCCTAATGGAGCTGCTTTGGGAATGGCAAAACGGCGATTTAGAGATGGATATAGCGGTTGTTATCAGTAATGCTGAGGCAGCACGTCCGATTGTGGAGGCGCTTGGTATTCCGTTCTACTATATCCCAGCCAATAAAGATATCCGGGAGCAGGTTGAGCAGCAGCAAATCTGTTTGATGGATGAATATAAGGTGGATGTACTTATATTAGCTCGCTATATGCAGATTTTGACGCCAAACTTTGTTTCTCATTTTGAAAACCGCATCATTAATATTCATCATTCATTCTTGCCGGCATTCATCGGAGCCGACCCTTATACAAGAGCTTTTAACCGTGGAGTAAAGCTGATTGGCGCAACAAGCCACTATGTGACAAATGATCTGGATGAAGGACCGATTATTGAACAGGATGTTGAACGAGTGGATCACCGTTCTGATGTTCCGGACTTAAAGAAAATCGGACGTAAAATTGAACGGCGAGTATTAGCTAATGCGGTAAAGTGGCATTTAGAAAACCGTATTATCGTTGAAGGAAACAAAACAATCGTATTCCATTAATTGGCATACTGCTAAAAAATGCAGGTAAAGCATAACGCTTCGCCTGCATTTTTTAGTTTTCACTAGAGCATGGCCAACATCTAATATCTTCGAGAAACAATCGTCCGCTATGTGAAAAGGGAGAAAGCCTGGCTTTTTCCACTATGTTGTTTAAAATGTAGAAATAAATTGTGTATAAAGCACAATACCAACAACAATCCCCATAATGACACCTATAAGACCCAATATGATTTGATAAGGCTTTACTAACAAATTTCCACTCCTTTTAAAAGAAATCATTCAATTACAGTCCGCACTATAACTAATCCATCTGTATATATACTGCATTATACGTGTGATAAAGGTGTATTAGCACCGATATAAATAGCTTTTCTCATACATAAAAACTGTTTCATCATACATAAAGTAAAAAGGATAATTAGTAGTCTGGAAGGACTGATATCTTTATCGTTATAAAATACTATTATTTTAAAAATAAAAAAATTGGGAATATTTTAGTTTACTATTTTAAAATCATATGTTTATAATGAATGTAAATTGACCCAAAGGAGGTATTTTATGCATAAAGTAGAAAAAACGATACATGAAATCGTCGGGGAAATGCGGGATGGCGCTACTATTTTAGTAGGAGGTTTCGGGTTGTGTGGTATTCCAGAAATAGCAATTGACGCGATTCGTCAAAAAGGCATTAAGGATTTAACCGTTGTTAGTAATAATTGCGGAGTTGATGATTGGGGATTGGGCTTATTGCTAGCTAATAAACAGATCAAAAAAATGGTTGCTTCATATGTAGGAGAGAACAAAATTTTTGAGCAGCAATATTTAAGCGGAGAGCTTGAAGTGGAACTGACGCCACAAGGAACATTAGCAGAGCGTATTCGTGCAGGCGGTGCTGGTATCCCGGCATTTTATACAGCGACAGGGGTTGGAACACCGATTGCCGAAGGGAAGCCAGTAAAGGAATTTGACGGAAAAGAATATATTGAGGAACATGCAATTGTAGGAGATTTTGCCTTCGTAAAAGCTTGGAAAGCAGACAAACTGGGTAACCTCGTATATCGGAAAACTGCCCGCAATTTCAATCCAATTATGGCTACAGCTGGGAAGATTACGATTGCCGAAGTGGAAGAGATAGTTGAGGTTGGTGAACTAGATCCAGATGAAATTCATACACCGGCTGTATTTGTCCAGCATGTAATCCTTGGGGAAGCTTATGAAAAGAAAATTGAGAAGCGTACAACACGAGCAGAGGAGGCGATTGGATGACGACTGTAAAAGAGCGAATTGTTAAGCGCGCTGTACAGGAAATCGAAAACGGCATGAATGTCAATCTTGGAATTGGTATGCCAACATTAGTTGCCAATGAAATTCCGAGTGATTATCAGGTATTACTGCAATCGGAAAATGGCCTGTTAGGTATTGGACCTTATCCATACGACAGCAAGGTAGACCCTGATTTAATCAATGCTGGTAAAGAAACAGTTACAGCTGTTCCAGGGGCATCTTTCTTTGACAGTGCTGAAAGCTTTGCCATGATTCGCGGCGGTCATATCGATGTAGCGATTCTGGGAGGAATGGAAGTATCACAGGACGGGGATCTCGCGAACTGGATGATTCCAGGGAAGATGGTAAAAGGTATGGGCGGAGCGATGGATCTTGTACAAGGTGCAAAACGAGTGATCGTTATTATGGAACATGTATCAAAATACGGAGAGTCAAAGATTAAAAAGGAATGCACTCTACCATTGACAGGCAAGCAGGTAGTTCACCGACTCATTACCGACTTAGCTGTATTTGACTTTACTGATCAAGGTATGATGCTGGTTGAAACGGCTGCAGGTGTCTCAGTAGAGGAAATCCGGAAAAAAACAGAAGCCGATTTTGTTGTAACTGAAAATCTAAAAAACTATGCGTAAAGCAGAAAAAAATGATACTTTCGATGCTTTTTGTGGTAATATACTAGACTCGAAAAATGATGGGTGCTATATTGAAAATAGTATTATTCGACAAAAAGCAGAAAATAAAGGTATTTTCGCTGAAAAAATAACCTGAGTTATAAGGAGTGGTTGATGGGAGGCGAGAAATTGATGGTTGTACAATCATTGAAGGAACGAATTATTGAAACGGCACTGGATCTTTTCAGGCATAAAGGCTACCACGGCGTATCGGTTGATGAAATTGTTGAGACTGCTGGAACGTCCAAGGGCGGATTTTACCATAAATTTAAATCAAAAGATGCGTTGTTATATGAAATACATGATGTGTTCATATCACATGTGTTGAAAGAAACTAAAAAAGCTTATGACCAGAACGAGACACCGATCGACAAAGTGTGTGCTATGTTGTATGCGTTTACAAACGTATTTGATGTGTATCAGCGGCATATTACTGTGTTCTATGATGAAAGCGCTTATTTGCCGCCTGAATATAAAAATATCATCAAGGAAAAAAGAACAGAATACCGCAAGCTGATTGAGCAGGTGATCGAGGATGGGAAAAAAAGCGGCTATTTTCGACCGGAGATTTCGACAACAATCACAACCATGGCAATCATAGGATTGGTGAACTGGACATATAAATGGTACCGGCAGAACGGCAGCCTGAGTATGGAGCAAATTACACTCCATTTCAATGATTTGATTCTTAGAGGGATTATGACAGAACAGGGCATGGAAGAAGCAAAAGGGAAAAAATACATTTTGTAAAAGAGCAGTCAACCAGTCATTGAAGCCTGGTTTTTTAAAACAATTGTACAAACCGACTAGTCGGTACTGACTGAATAGTCGGCAAACTAAAGGGGGATTATGGGATGAATTTTGAACTAACTAAAGAACAACAGATGATTCGTGATATGGTCAAAGAGTTTGCGCAGGCTGAAATTGCTCCATATGCACGCGAGCTAGATGAAAAGCATGAATTTAGAAAAGAAAGCTTTGATAAAATGGCGGAGCTTGGTTTATTCGGTATTCCGTTTCCTGAAGAGTACGGTGGTTCAGGAGGAGATACAATTTCTTATGCATTAGCTGTAGAAGAAATCGGCCGTGCATGCGGCGGTACTGGTCTGAGCTATGCAGCTGCAGTCAGCTTAGGAGCAACGCCTTTCTACAATTTTGGTACAGAAGAGCAAAAGCAAGAATATCTTGTTCCGATGGCGCAGGGGAAGACACTTGGCTCATTCGGATTAACAGAGCCAAATGCAGGCTCTGATGCAGGCGGTACAAGAACGAAAGCTTACATCGAGGGTGATGAGTGGGTTATTAATGGCGAGAAGTGCTGGATTACAAATGCAGGATATGCAAGACAAATTGTTGTGACAGCAGTTACGGGGAAAGATGACCGAGGCAAAAATATCATCACGGCCATTATCGTGCCAACCGACACACCGGGAGTGACAATTCGTTCAGATTATCAAAAAATGGGAGTGCGTGCATCAAATACATGTGAAATCATTTTAGATAATGTACGCGTCCCACGCGAAAATGTACTTGGAGACGAAAAGAAAGGCTTTGGGCAGTTCTTAAATACGTTAGATGGCGGACGTATTTCGATCGCTGCATTATCTGTCGGAATTGCACAATCGGCTTACGAGAAAGCTCTTCAATATTCGAAAGAGCGTGTACAGTTTGGGAAGTCCATTTCAAAATTGCAGGCAATCCAATTCAAATTAGCCGATATGGCAATGGAAATTGAATTAGCTCGTAACATGGTAATGAAGGCAGCATGGTTGAAGGACCAAGGAAAGCCGTTCAAAAAAGAGGCAGCCTTCGCGAAGCTGTTTGCGTCTGAGATGGGCTTCCGTACTTGTAATCAAGCTATCCAAATTCACGGTGGTTATGGCTATATGGCGGAATATGATGTTGAACGTCATTTACGTGATATTAAATTAATGGAAATCGGGGAAGGTACTTCCGAAATCCAGCGCGTTGTAATTTCACGTGTATTGGGCTGTTAGTTCATTGACAAATGAATAAGGGGAGGAATGCGTATGGCAGAATTGGTTTATCAAACGTTAGGTGAGTTGCTTGAAGAAAAGGCTGCACTATATCCAGAAAGAGAGGCATTAGTGTATACAGACCGCAATTACCGTTTGACTTATGCACAGTTTAACGAACACAGTGACTTAGCAGCAAAAGCATTGATGGCAATTGGTCTTGAAAAAGGACACCATTTCTCAGTTTGGACAACGAATGTACCTCAGTGGCCTGGATTGCAGTTTGGGTCTGGCAAAATGGGTGCGCCGCTTGTAACAGTCAATACGAATTACCGGGCAAGTGAACTTGAATTTTTGCTTAAGCAATCTGATACAAGAGCGATTATATTAATTGATCAGTATCGGGACCACTCATTTATTGATACATTATATGAACTTTGTCCAGAGCTGAATGACTGTGATCCAGGTAATTTACAAAGTGCCCGCCTGCCGCTCTTGAAAACCGTTGTTGTGATTAGTGATAAGAAATATCCCGGGACGTTTACCTACGAGGAGTTTTTGGCAAAAGGTACCGAGGTGTCAGATGAACAACTAGAACAGCGCAAACAATCCTTAACATATGATGATGTCATCAATATTCAATATACATCAGGAACAACTGGGTTTCCAAAAGGTGTAATGCTCCGGCATTCAAATCTGATCAATAACGCAATCAATATTGCAGAATGCATGAAGCTGACATACGAGGACCGTCTATGTATCCCGGTACCATTTTTCCATTGCTTCGGCTGTGTAATCGGCACATTGGCTATCGTTTCGGCAGGGGGCACGATGGTTCCTGTTCAGGAATTCCATCCAGAGGAAGTGCTTCGGACGGTTGAAAAAGAGAAATGTACGGCGCTTCATGGAGTACCGACAATGTTTATTAGTGAGTTGAATTTACCGAATATTAAGGAATTCGATCTTTCTACACTTCGCACAGGCGTTATGGCAGGCTCCAATTGTCCAATAGAAGTTATGAGAGGCGTCATCAACATTATGGGAATGGAAGATGTGACAATTTGTTATGGTCAGACAGAATCCTCGCCGGTATTAACGCAGACAAGGGCAGATGACCCATTAGATCTCAAGGTAGAAACAGTTGGCCGCGCTCTGCCGAATGTAGAAGTGAAAATTACGAGGCCAGGTACTAATGAAGAGGTCCCGAGAGGTGAACAGGGAGAAATTTGTGCACGGGGCTATGTTGTGATGAAGGGCTATTACAATAATCCGGAGGCGACAGAAGAAGCAATCGATGCAGATAACTGGCTTCATACGGGGGATTTAGGCACGATGGATGAAAAAGGCTATGTGCGTGTCACAGGGCGGCTGAAAGATATGATCATACGCGGGGGAGAGAATGTTTATCCTCGTGAAATCGAAGAATTTCTTTATCAACACCCAAAAGTGCTGGATGTCCAGGTGACAGGGGTACCGGATGAGAAGTATGGTGAGGAAGCAGCAGCCTGGATTATCTTAAAAGAAGGACAGGTAGCGACGGAAGAGGAAATCAAGGAATTTTGTACAGGGAAAATATCAAGACACAAAATACCGCGCTATATCTTTTTCATCGACAGCTATCCAATGACAGCGTCGGGGAAAATTCAAAAGTTCAAACTTCGCGAACAGTTCGCAGGCTTCGTGAAAACACTGCAGTAGGGAGGTTTTGTTATGTTCAAAAAAGTACTCATCGCCAATCGAGGCGAAATTGCACGTCGCATCATTAGAACTTGTAAAAGATTAGATATCGAAACGGTAGCAATCTATTCAGAAGCCGATGCTAACAGCCTTCATGTAAAAGAGGCAACAGAAAGTTTCTGTATCGGTAAACCGCCGGTGGCTCAAAGTTATTTAAATGTGGAAGCCATTTTAGATGTAGCAAAGCAAACGGGAGCGGATGCTGTACATCCAGGATATGGACTGTTATCAGAAAACACTGCCTTTGCCAAACGAGTGGAAGAAGCTGGTCTGACATTCATCGGTCCAAACTCTGATGTGATTCAGGCAATGGGCAGCAAGCTGGAAGCTCGTAAAACAATGCAGCAGGCTGGAGTACCAATCGTACAAGGTGTCAATGAACCGATTGCAGATACGGACGAAGCAGCAAAAATTGCAGAAGAGATAGGTTATCCGGTAATGCTGAAAGCATCAGCAGGCGGCGGCGGAATCGGGATGCAACTGGTAAACAATGAAGAGGAACTGCGTAAAGCGTTTGAGGGCAATCAAAAACGGGCTCAAAGTTTCTTCGGAGATGGCACAATGTTCATCGAAAAATTCATTGCAGAGCCGCATCATGTGGAAGTACAGGTACTGGCAGATATACATGGGAATGTCGTACCGGTATTTGAGCGTGAATGTTCTATCCAGCGTCGCAATCAGAAGGTTGTGGAAGAAGCACCTTCACCATTTATATCAGAAGAAACACGTAATAAAATGCTCGATGCAGCAGTAGAGGCGGCTAAGCATATCGGCTATACAAATGCAGGAACAATTGAGTTTTTAGTAGACCGTGATCAAAACTTTTACTTTCTTGAAATGAATACGAGATTACAAGTTGAGCATCCGGTTACAGAAGAGATTACAGGACTGGATCTTGTCGAGCAGCAGCTGAAAGTGGCAAACGGCGAGAAGCTTGCCTTTTCAAGAGAAGACATTCAGAAAAAAGGGCATGCAATCGAAGTTCGAATTTATGCGGAACATCCGGTAACATTTTTCCCTTCACCCGGAAAAATTACAAAGCTTGTATTACCGGAAGGTGAAGGAATCAGACATGAGGTAGCCGTAGAAACAGGAAGCGACGTTACTCCTTTCTATGATCCAATGATAGGGAAGCTGGTCGTTTTTGGAGCGACACGTGAGGAAGCATGTGCAAGACTGGCTAACGCCCTACAGAATTATATAGTTGAGGGAATTCAAACAAATATTCCGATGCTGTTGGACACAGTGACACATGAGCAATTTTTAAGCGGTATTACAACAACAAAGTTTGTAGAGGAATATTATTTACCAAAAGCAACAGTAATAGGTAAATAAAATGAGAAGTGGCGCGAAAGATTGAACTTTGGCGAGATCACATCTACTGCGTGCCGCTTCTCTACATTCTATTTTACGCGGAGGGATAATATATGACAATAGTAAAAGCGAGTATGGCAGGAACAGTATGGAAAATATTGGTGGCGGAAGGCGAGCAAGTTTCTGCTGGTCAGGATGTAGTCATTTTAGAATCAATGAAAATGGAAATTCCAATTGCCGCTGAAGAGGCAGGTACAGTAAAACGAATCATTGCAGCAGAAGGTGATTTTATCAACGTAGACGACGATCTAGTCGAAATCGAATAAGGGAGTGTAGTCCATGCAGCTGCCGAAGCAAGTGCAAATTAAAGAGGTAGGTCCACGTGATGGATTGCAAAATGAAATGACGTTTATTTCGACTGAAGAGAAAATAAAACTTGTTAATCGTTTAAGTGATACGGGGCTCAATTACATTGAGGTTACGAGCTTCGTTCATCCGAAATGGATTCCGCAGCTGGCAGACGCCGTAGAAGTTCTAAAAGAAATTAAGCGAAACAACGATGTTACGTACGCTGCACTTGTGCCGAACGGCAAGGGGCTAGAAAGAGCACTTGATGCCGATGTAGATGAAGTGAGTGTGTTCATGTCGGCAAGTGAAGGCCATAACAAATCAAATATCAACAAATCAATTGATGAAACTTTCCCAGTTTTAAAAGAAGTTATTGATGGCGCTCTTGCAGCAGGGAAAACGGTGCGCGGCTATATTTCTACTGTTATTTCATGTCCATACGATGGCTATACAAAACCAGAACAGGTCGTATATGTGGCCGAAAAATTATTTGATATGGGCATTTCTGAAATATCGCTTGGAGATACAATCGGCGTCGGTGTTCCGACTCAAGTGGATGCCCTGCTTCAGGAAATGCTGCGTCACTTTAAAGCAGAACAGCTGGCGATGCATTTCCATGATACACGAGGAACAGCATTAGCAAATGTCATGACAAGTTTGACGCATGGTATTACAAAGTTTGATAGTGCCATCGGAGGGCTTGGCGGCTGTCCTTATGCAAAAGGAGCCTCAGGCAACGTGGCAACAGAGGATTTATTATATTTATTGCATGGGATGGGTATCGACACAGGAGTGAACCTAAAAAAAATCCAGCAGACAGCCCTTTCCTTAGAAGGCATTGTCGGTAAAAAACTATCATCTAAAATGGTGGCTATTGCACGAGGGGAGGAAGAATCATGCCAAATTTCGTAACAGTAGAAGTGCAAGATAGTGTAGCGGTTGTCGTATTTACTCGGACTGAGGCAGCCAATGCGCTGTCCGTTCAGATGTTACAAGAGATCAACGAAGCACTAGAAGCAATCCACTATGATCGTTCTATTCGTGCAGTAATTGTTACTGGAGAGGGAGAAAAAGCATTCTGTGCAGGAGCCGATTTAAAGGAACGCAAGGGGATGAATGAAGAAGAAACCCGCAAAACAATTGCACTAATCGGCAAAACGGTGAATCATTTTGAATCACTCGCACAGCCGGTTATTGCAGCTATTAACGGTGTCGCTTTTGGAGGCGGTCTTGAGCTTGCCCTTGCTTGTGATATTCGGATGGCCAGCACCACAGCAAAAATCGGATTGACAGAAACTGCACTTGGTATCATTCCAGGAGCAGGAGGAACACAGCGACTCCCTCGCCTTATTGGAATGGGAAAAGCAAAGGAGCTGATTTATACGGCTCGTCGACTGTCTGCAGAAGAAGCTTATCAATACGGCATTATTGAGCACATTGTTGAACCGCAAGATCTTCTGGAACAGGCAAAGGAATTGGCACGTGAGATTGCTGAAAATGCACCACTGTCACTTATTCAGGCCAAAACGGCTATCAATCAGGGGATGCAGACGGATATTTCTACCGGACTACACATCGAATCATTAGCTTATAGTCGATTACTTCATACGGAAGATCGGCTGGAAGGATTGAAAGCTTTCCAGGAAAAACGTTCACCGGTCTACAGAGGCAAATAAAAGGGGGATGGGAGAAATGACTAAATTAACAGCTGATAAAAAACATCAAGAAATGAAGGATACCGTATTAAAGGGCGGTCACGAAAAGTATCATGAAAAGAATAAGGAACAAGGAAAATTATTTGTTCGTGAGCGTCTAGAGCTGCTATTTGATGAGGGATTACAGGCTGAAGATGGAACGTTTGCCAATGTACTTGCAGGCGACCTACCTGCAGATGGCGTCGTCACAGGTATAGGAAAGATTCATGGACGAACTGTATGTGTAATGGCAAATGATTCAACAGTCAAAGCAGGCTCATGGGGAAAGAGAACAGTTGAGAAAATTATCCGCATCCAGGAGACGGCTGAAAAGCTTAGCGTCCCTTTACTTTATTTAGTGGACTCAGCTGGTGCACGTATTACGGACCAATTAGAGATGTTCCCAGGACGTCGCGGAGCAGGCCGTATTTTTTATAATCAAGTCAAATTATCTGGGCGTATTCCGCAAATTTGTCTTTTGTTCGGTCCTTCAGCTGCAGGTGGTGCGTATATTCCTGCCTTCTGTGATGTAGTAGTCATGGTAGAAGGAAATGCATCCATGTATCTTGGATCGCCTCGTATGGCAGAAATGGTTATCGGAGAAAAGGTTGACCTTGAGACAATGGGTGGGGCAAAAATGCACTGTTCGATTTCAGGCTGTGGAGATGTACTAGCAAAAACTGAGGAAGAAGCAATTGCCTATGCTAGACAATACATCAGTTACTTCCCAGACAACTTTAAAAATAAGCCGAACGTGGAAGATCCTAAACTTCCTGCGACATTTGAAAAATCTATCGAGGAAATCATCCCTGCAAATCAAAATGCTGCGTTTAATATGTATGACTTAATTGACCGCATTATTGATGAAGGCTCATTCTGTGAGGTGAAGAAGCTGTTCGCAGCTGAAATCATCACGGGCTTTGCTCGAATTAATGGTCAATCTGTCGGTATCATCGCTAATCAGCCGCGGGTTAAAGGCGGCGTACTGTTCCATGATTCTGCAGACAAAGCAGCTAAATTCATTAGTTTGTGTGATGCTTTCCACATTCCGCTACTATTCCTTGCAGATGTACCTGGTTTTATGATCGGTACTCAGGTAGAAAAAATGGGTATTATCCGCCATGGCGCGAAGATGATCTTTGCGATGAGCGAAGCAACAGTACCGAAAATTACAGTAATTGTTCGTAAGGCATACGGTGCAGGTCTCTATGCAATGGCAGGCCCTGCGTTTGAACCGGATGTATGTATTGCATTAACAGGTGCACAAATAGCCGTAATGGGCCCGGAAGCTGCAGTCAATGCTGTTTATGCGAATAAAATTGCAGCACTGCCTAAAGAAGAGCAGACGGCTTTCATCGAGCAGCAGCGTGAAGAGTACCGTAAAGAAATTGATGTATACCGTTTAGCGTCTGAATTAATTATTGACGATGTCATTGAACCGAACGAACTTCGTAAAACATTAGAGCTTCGTCTAGATGCTTATAAATCTAAGAAACTGACATTTACAGAGCGCAAGCACGGTGTTAGCCCGGTATAATCATTTCTCTCAGTAGAGAATTTATGAACTATTAGAATTCAAGTTTGAAAACCCGTATGATTGAAAGGAGCTATTTCAACATACGGGTTCTTTCGTTATATGTTTTATAAAGAGAACATCCCCATCGTGCCTGCTGCGAGTGCTGCTAAAATGATATACACGCCATATCCTCGTTTTCCGTTCATTTTCATGTCTCGTATACCTAATAAAAGATACATTACTGCTAAAAATAAAATAGAAACAGGGCCATATGAAAAATCTTTTGTTAGTAAACTATAAGCTGATATTGAAATAGAAAGAAAACCGAAAAGCAGCAGGAGAAATTTCAATTCATGTACCTCCTCTTTCGTTACGTCTTTTCATTTAACCGAATCACTGGATAACCCAAGCTTTCTGCCAATGAAATTGGCAGGCACCGGGGAACGTTCAATATCCCTTGCCCAGATAGAAAGCTGGCCAACATGATGAATTTCGTGGGCGATGATATGATGCAAAATATCTTCTACTGAATATGACTGCTCATCCCACACCACCGTTACGAATTCGTCTTTGATAGCTAGTAAATCCTTTTGAAGAAATGCGGCGTTTTCTATACGCAGCTCATTAGAAAGGGACTGGACTTCAGGCAGCGTTTTGAAGTCTTCAAAGTGAAAAGGGCGATCTTCCTTTCCTTCAATAGCGCGAATCCAGCTAAATTCCACTTCGGTAATATGAAAAAGCGTATGTAAGAAGCTGCCGACTCCTCCTTGTCGTTCCTTTATCAACTCATCATGGGTAAGCTGATTACACCATTCAAACCATTCATCTCTAACTTGCCAATTATATTCGAAAAACTTCTTCATCATTTTTACCTCCCTTTAGATAATGTCTATTTATAATAGAATTATTAAGAAAAAACTTCTTTACTTTATATGGTAACATTTTATAAATATGGTTGTATATGAAGAGTTGATTGAGAAAGTTAAGTTTACTAACAGATCTAGAGCAATGGTATGAGAAGGGATATAGGATGATTGAAATAAGTAATTATGCAATCATTGTGCTGCCGTTAAATTGTGCTGCCGTTAATAGGAATCAGTGCTGGTTTAGTAAGAGGAGTTCAACATATTGTTACTATTAAAAAACGGCAAATAAATAAAAATTAAGCAGCATTCTATTTTTACTTGCTCTAATTGTAGTGAAAACGAAAAGAAATTAACTGTATAAAGGAAAGAAATATGGGAGATTGTATGTGACAGAACGAGTGGCAGATTATCAACAGGCTAAAAAGAAGGGCAGACCGGATACTGGCTTGCCCTCAATTCCTTACACTACGGAAATAAAGTTCATATAGATGACGACACCTGTTACGATACCGAATACCACACCTGCACCCGCCATTGCTGTATGATACCATTTCATCATTTCAACATCATTCCCTTCGTTCAGTAAAAAGTTTTGTATAATTCTCATTCCCTTTCTTTCATTTTGGAAACATTTCTCTAACAATTAAATCAAGAGATGTCACTTGGATGGAAATTATAAAATTACTATTTGTAAATACTGGATAAGCGTAAGCATTTCACGTACAATAATGCGTAGCTAACAATAAATTGTTATTCATATCATGTAAGTTGATGAAAGAATGATGATACATTTTAGTTACAGAACGCCCAACATACAAATCATTTTCCTATAATGATATTTTTTATCCAAAAGGAGATTCATATGACAGAGTTTAAGAGAATGACAATTCACCGTGCATTAACGGAGTTGAAAATGCTACATAAACGAATCGAAGAAGCAAACCGTGCAGTAAAGGTGGTTGTTGCACATCGAAAAAGTGATAAAAAAATTGACGGGCTTGAAGTCGCGGAATTTATAAAAAACATGCAAAGCTCGCATGACAAGGTTGTCGGGCTAATTGCTTACCGAAACCGATTGAAGGCATTAGTTGTAGAATCCAATGCAAGGACAGTGGTAAAAGTTGGTAGTCATGAAATGACTGTTGCTGAGGCGATTGAACGGAAACAGTCGATACAGTACGAGAAAAATCTGTTATCCACTCTCATTCAGCAGTATAATAACGCGATACAGCGAGTAGCAAAAAATAATAATGAACTCCCGGAGAAACTGGAAGCATACCTCGTCAATATCCTGGGAAATAAAGAAAAGCAAACACCGGAAGAGGTAGAGCTGCATACAGAGACTTTTATGAAACGAAACGAATACGAACTGCTTGATCCGCTAAAGGTAAAGAAAGTAATCGAAGCTATGGAAGATCGTATTAATGAATTTGAATCAGAGGTTGATGCAGTGCTTTCTGAATCGAACGCCACGACTTTTATTGAAGTGATGCAATAAAAATATGCATGGCCTGGCGAAAACAAAAAACGATCAGTCGCTCGTCTTTTGGCGTTGACGAGTTAAAATAATAAACGTCAATCAAACAACTAGTAAATAGGGTTTTACCTTAATTGAAAGTTCAAAGCTGAAGGCTCAAACCTGAAAGCTCACGTTTCAAAGCTCTTATACTATTAAAGCTGAAAGTATAAAGCTGAAGGCTCTTTCAAATCCTGGAGTCATGGTTAAGGCATTGACTGATCACGGCCGTATGTCATCCACCAGGCAGCCTTTGCTGTGCTGTTACATATATTTAAATGAACCGATATGCAAAATATGCATGTCGGTTTTTTAGTAAGTTAAATTATTTGGAATAGAAGCAATGAATTATTGTTCGCTATTTTTAATAAGTGAACCTAACCAGCATACATTTTCATCTTGTCGTGAAAGCTAACAAGACTTTTAAAGAAAGACTTTTCGGGGAATGGTGGAGGAAGGAAAGCAACAGGGTAGAAGTCGGCCCTAGCAGCACAAGGAGGAAAGTGAAATGCCAGTATCCTATATAATAGGAATCGCCTTTTTCTTCATTCTCTTCGTTGTAGGAATGATCTATGCAAGTCAGTCTATCTGGATGATGATTTTGGGGATTATTGGTTTGATTGCAACAGCCTATTTCATTACGCGGATTGTTTCGGACGTTTTGCGGGAAATGCATCGCAGAAATACAGAAAAAGATCGTTAATTGTGTTGAAAAAGTCTTTACGCATAAAAATGTTTAAAGGCTTTTTCATTTATCGAATGTTCAATCAATTATATTAAAAACACCTAATCAATTTGTTTGTGTCTAAAATATGGAATGTTTAGTATATGAAAAAATTAAGTACTTACATGGTAATATTTTTTTGCGTAAAAAATTGAGCTGGAAGCCGCCCAGAAAAAACTATTTACACAAGGTGCCCAAGTATTGAAGCAAGTATCGCAGATTTTGTTAGAGGACTTGGCAGTTAGTCTTGGGAAGACTACTTCAGAGGTAAGGAAAAGATTGAACATCTTATCCAATAGCTAAAGCAGCAATGAGAGTCTTTATTTTTACTATAGAAAGAAATGAACATAGTCCTCAAGTCATTTTTTATGATATGGAGGGCTTTTTTTATTGATTTTCAGAATATTTAAGCATACTATATGTATCAAGGTGATATATCAAACTGATATATATAAGGGGGATTTCATATGTCCATTGAACATTCTATACTCGCTATTTTAAGCTTTTGGCCGAGTACTGGATACAATATTAAAGCTGAATTCGAGCATAAGGCGGCTGGCCTTTATTGGGGCATGAGCTACGGCAGCATTTACCCAAAACTAAAAAAGCTAGAAGAAGAAGGGCTGATCTATCCGATTGAAGAGGAGGAAGAGGGACGAAAAAAGAAGCAATATGAGCTAACACCAAAAGGGTGGAAAGAATTTGAAAAATGGCTCACCCTTCCACCGGCTTACCCAGTTGTGAAAGACGAATTGCTGATGAAGATGTCTACTTGGCATGCGGATATGGATGATGAAGTTTTAATCAATCATTTATTGAAAAGAAAGGCAGTGACAGAGGATTTATTAGGATTCGTGAAAAATTGGCCAACGAATGGCACCTCTTATATTAGTGATTACGGAATGCTATCAATCCGTTACGGGGAACTCCGTTTGGAAGCTGAGTTGAAGTGGATTGAGGAATCAATCCATATTCTTGAAGAAAAACAGCTTCCAAACGGGCAGGATCCAAACGGTAATACGGATAAACTGATTGCAAGGCGACGGGCAGCTATTCAAAGTGAAGAGGAGAGCTAATAGATGAAAGCAGGTATTTTTAAACCTTTAAAAGTTCGTTCCTTTCGTTCTTTGTTTGGTGCACAGCTCTTCTCTGATTTGGGCAACTGGCTGGACTTTTTGGCTATTCAAGTAATTGTTGCTTATCAGTGGGGCTTGGATGAAACAGCAATCGCTGCAGTAATTGTAGTCATCGGACTGCCATGGGTAATTGTCGGGCCGTTTGCTAGTGTATTTGTAGATCGTCTTCCCAAAAAGCATGTGATGATCATTTGTTTAATATTGAGGATTGTCTTTGTTGCGGGCTTATTCTTTGCTCCTAACTTGTATATTTTATTACTTTTTGTATTTTTAAAAGGAACGGTAGCGGCAATTTATGATCCGGCCCGTCAAAGTGCAATTAGACATACCATTACGGAAGACCAGTTACCGGAGGCAGTAACACTAAGTCAGCTTTCTATGAATACAATGAAAATCGTCGGGCCGGCTCTTGGCGGTGGGATTATCGCTTTATTTGGTGCAAGAAGCCCTTTCGTCGTAGAGATGATAGGCTTTACGATTGCAATTCTATTTTTATTGACACTGCCTAAAATTGACGATCATAAAGAGCATAATGATGTGGAAAAAATGGAGAGGGAAGAGAAAAAAACAAAGTATTGGGGAGAGCTGTTAGGCGGAATCCGTCATATTTCGAAAACACCTTTATTAAAAACTTCTGTCATTCTATCATCAATTGCCTTCTTCATTATTTTCCTATATGATGGGCTGTTTATTTTCGTAGCTCAAAAACTCGGTTTCAGCGAAGGAGATTTCGGTATTTTAATTAGTGCGGTCGGTCTTGGGAGTGTGGTAGGTTCGCTGCTTATGGGGAACTGGACGCAATGGAAGCGTAAACCGATTCACTTTATGGCAACTGCAGCTATTTTCAGCGGCGCCGTTATTATTTTGTTGGGACTAGGCAGTAAGAATGTCATTGAGCTTCCTCATTTTGGCTGGATTGCCGGCGCCTTCTTCTTAGGGTTGTTAGGTTCAGGTGAATCAGTGCCATATGGTTTTATTCTGCAGTCTGAAACCCCAAAAGAAATGATGGGGAGGGTTTCGGCAGTTGCGACATCTGTTCAGACATTCTCTATGTTAATTGCTCCAACAGCAGGTGCACTGCTAGCTAAATGGATTGGCGTTTCAGCTGTACTAGCCGGTGCAGGCACTGCTACTTGTCTACTCGGAATCATCATTCTACTCTTTATTGTTAAGAAAATTGATAACCAGAAAAGTACAGCAGAGGAACAGTTGCAGATGTAATTTTTCCAATTCAATTAGAGAAAATAGTTAACAGTATAAGGCTGATAATAGCAAAAAATTATGGATGCTATTTTCCACCGTTCAATTTATGATGAACTAATAGGGGGGAGATAGCTTTGAAAAAATCAATCATTATTGCTACAGTTTTGACACTTGGTTTTGCAGTACCAGCCATCACTTCAACGAGTGAAGTAGAAGCTGCAGGAGAAGTGTCATACAAAACGTGTAAGGAATTAAATGCAGTTCATAAGTATGGGGTAAGGACATCAGCAAATACGAAAAATGCGGTGAAAAGCCAAAAGGATGGTAAAATCACATACAAAGCGTCTAGCGCTACAGTAAATGCTAAGCTTTATAAGCTGAATAGCAAGCTGGATAACGATAAAGACGGAATAGCCTGCGAAAAATAATAACGGAGTGCCCCTTCAAACGGAGTGGGCGCTTTTTTGTATTTGCTTTATGAAAGGATGCGGTAAAAGCTTTAATATGAAGAAATCATTTCTGAAGATAATATTATTATGTAAACTTGAAAATCAAAAATTATATTAGTAAACAAAAAACGCAGAGACGATTTTCCCTGCGTTCAGCGCGTAAATACAAATCATAACGGAGAGAGGAGGAGTATTAGTAGAAGACCTTCTCTGTGTTATATTTTGCACGTAATGTATTAATGGCATATGTTTCGTAAATTTCACGTTCCATTGGATCTTCAATTTCATATACTTCAATTTTAAAGATTTCATCACGGTGATTTTTCATTGGTGAAACATTATCTTCAAAATGTTTTTTGATACGTTGACGGATTTTTCGAGCCTTCCCAACAAATAGAAGTTCGTTTTTCTCGTTATAGAAGAAAAAAATGCCGCCCTTATCGCGCGTAATTTTATGGAAATCGATAAATCCAAAATAAGGAGTAATCGGTACATCGCCAGGTTTCAATGCTTGCTCGCGTTGGCGGATCACAAGGTCAGGTTTTGGTAGTTCAATTTTAATCAAAATAGTCACGTCCTTATACGTAGTAAAAGTTAATTATAACATATATATACTAGAATGCCTATTCTTAAACAAATAATGAATGGAAAGTAAAAGAATATCTACACAAATTAAACAGCTGAAACCAACAAATTATCCGACCCTCTATTTAATTTTAATTAAATAACTTGTCGCACCAAATAAATAGTAAACACACATTATTTCACGAAAAGTAAACAAGGAGAAATCTTAACCATATAGAAACTTGGAATAATAATAAAAACAAGTTTCCATGCAGACCTTAAAAGCAAGAAACAACTATTGCTTTTAACCCAATAAGGATTTTATTTAAAAAAATCTATCCATTTTATTATTGCTTTACATATTTCTTTAAGCATGAATCCAGGAAAGCATAATCATACTTTCAGTGGGTATAGAGATAAAGGAGGTGCTTAGATGGATTCGATTATTTTTGGCTTGTTTGCAATTGCTTATGCATTTCTGCTATTTTGCGGTTTGCGTACACATAACGAATGGACTTTATCCAGTGTCATCTTTTTTGTTGTAGCAGCACTTATATATGATAATGCAATTTATGGAGTTGGCATTCTCATTGGAGAAGGGACTTTTCTTGAAACCTTAAACTTACTTCGCTTTTGGTTCCATGCGCTCTTTACCCCAACACTTATTTTATTTTCAGCAGCTGTTATGCGAGAAGCAAATATTAAATGGGCTCAAAACTCTTGGGTACTATTAATCGGCACTTTGTATACAATCGCTGCAATGGTTGTAGAGTATATGGCAGAATTGAACGGGTTGGTTTTGGAAGCTTCCAGAGATTACGGTGCATTAAGCTACTCCTCAGCAGAAGAGGCTGCAGGTCCACCGATTATGATCCTTATGGTACTGTTAGCATTAATCATTGCTGGAATTATGCTTTGGTGGAAAGCAAAATGGCCATGGATGCTGATTGGTACCGTACTCATGGCATTTGGCAGTGCTGTACCGTTTGATATTGGAAGCAATGCAGCTACAAACGCATTTGAATTAATTCTATTATTTACGCTTGTATGGACAAAAAAGAAACTTGATCAGAAAAAACTATATGCAAACTAAAAGGAAGGCTGCTGTCCTATAGAGGATAACAGCCTTCCTTTAAAGGATTCAGGCAACAAGCTTCAGTCCGACAGCCCCAGAAATGATGAGCGCTATACATAAAATACGCTTCCAGCTGCGGGATTCTCCGTAGAAAATCATGCCCAATATGGCACCGATTGATGCGCCAATACCTGTCCAGACAGCATATGCAGTACTCATTGGCAGCGTCTCCATTGCATAGGAAAGTAAAAGGAAGCTACCTGAAAAACCAAGTATGAGCATAGCCAATGACTGCCAGTTTCGTTGATTATTCAACCTCATGATCATCAGCACACCAAATGCTTCACAGAGCCCTGCAAAAATAAGTGCCAGCCAAGCCATTATGTATCACTCTCCTTATCTGTTACAAGCTTAAGTCCAATTACTCCAGCAAGCAGCATGGAGATAAAGAGCAGCTTTGGCCATTCGATCGGTTCATTAAATACTACTAAATCAACCACCACAGTTCCAGCAGTTCCTAGACCTACAAAAACAGCATAAACCGAGCCGACCGGAATATAGTTACCAGCAGCAATGATGAAGTAAAAGCTTAACAAAATGCAGATGATGGTCCCAATCCACTCCAGAGTAGTAGTCGCGTGCTTTAAACCAATCACCCATAATACTTCAATACAGGCACCTCCTAAAACGAGCGCCCAACCTTTGTTCATCTCTCTCAACTCCTTCAAATCTAAGTTAAAAAGAAACTCCTATCACTATACATGCCATCTTTTCAAAAATAACTGCTGCTATTACGTTGACTATGTAAGAGCGAACTAGAAATCTTTCCAAACATATATTACTTTTTGCCTCACAGTACCGATTTATTTTAACATACGTTTATTTCGTATACTAATAACATAAAGAGCAGGTTATAAAAATGTATTCAAAGAAAGGGGCAGCCATTAAAACCTGCGTACGTTGAAGAGGCTTTTCATGGAAAGAATTAGTTGGTTTTGAGGATTTTAATTAAAAAAGTATGAGTAAAATCACAAATAGAGGCTATTTGACTTTTAAAAAATAGGTAATTAAAATGATGAAGAGCCATTGCTATATTTTGGGGGTATCGTATTGAATCATAATCAGTCAAGAGAAAAGATATTATTAACAGCTACACGGTTGTTTTGTTTAAGAGGCTACCATGCAACTGGAATGAATCAAATATTAAAAGAATCTGGTGCACCAAAAGGATCGCTATATTATCATTTTCCCCAGGGAAAAGAGCAATTGGCTATTGAAGCACTTACCATTTCCAGAAATCTTGTTGCGGATAAATTAAGAGGAAATTTTAAAATTGCAGATCCTGTCACAGCTGTGCAGCAACATTTACAAATGCTTGCTGAAATCTTCAGTTCAGAAGAACGGCTGCAGGAAGAATGGTTTTCCATCGTCCCATTTGGATTAATGGCTGCAGAATCTGCTTTCGAAACCGAAGCGATGCGTAAAGCTTGTGAAGAAACTTTCTTTTGCTGGGAAGACATTTATATTCAGAAGCTAGAGGAACATGGCTATTCAGAAGATATGGCAAAAAGCTTGAGCACCTCTCTTATCGCAATGATAGAAGGCGGTATAATCCTAGCCTTGACACAAAAATCAGGACAGCCGCTGTTACAGGTAAAAGCAATTATTCCAAATTTGTTGAATTGTAAATAACGCAAAACTACTTTTTATATAAGAAACATGTGTAATACTTTCGATCAATCAAACGCTCTTTCTTGCCGTCAGCAGGATTGGGCGTTTTTTTTATTTCAGTTTAGTTAAGCACATCCTGAATAGAGCATTAAGTTAACAAGTTTTATTAATTTCTTTTGAGGTAATAATGAAATGGTAGCACAAAACTCTTAGGGAGGTTTTATTATGGGTAAAGTAGCAATCATTACAGGCGGTGGAAGTGGTTTAGGTCAAGCAACTGCTGAACGTTTAGCACAAGAAGGTGTGAATATCGCGGTCGTCGATGTAAGCGAAAAAGGCGGAAACGAGACTGTAGAATTAGTGAAAAAGGCCGGAGCTGATGCTATCTTTATTAAAGCAGACGTATCGAAGGCAGAAGATGTGAAAAACTATGTGGACAAGACGGTAGAGCATTTTGGTTCTATTGACTATTTCTTCAATAATGCTGGGATTTCGGGAAGCGGCTCCTATTATTTAGATTCATCAATTGAAGAAATCGAAAAAATAGTTGGTATCAACTTGCTGGGTGCATTGTACGGAGTTCGTTACGTAGCAGAAGTCATGCTGAAAAATGGCGGCGGCTCTATTGTCAATACAGCATCTAGCGCAGGCGTTATTGGTCAAGATTCTGTTGTTACTTATTCAGCGACAAAGCATGGGATTATCGGTCTCACAAAAAGTATGGTAGCTGAATATGCAAAAGAAGGCCTTCGCGTCAATGCCATTGCGCCAGGACCAACTGAAACACCAATGGTAAAGGCCTTTTATGAAGCAAATCCAGAAATGAAGGCGAATGCTACAGCAGGTATCCCGCAAAGACGATTAGGAACTGCTGAAGAGGTAGCAGAACTCGTGACATTCCTACTGACTTCTAAAGCAGAATACATTAATGGGGAAGTTATTCGTATCGATGGCGGGTTTACGAATACAAAGTAACTTTACGTGTTTTAGTCCAGGATGGGTTGCAGTCTCACCTGGACTTTTACTTGCTTATCTAGCTCTAGGGCTTCATGTTTTATATTAGAGCTCATGCTACAATATAAAAGAAAGGAATGATTAAACGATGAAGAAAGCTGCAATTGGATACATACTAGTTGGTCTCTCTTTAGGTCTTCTCATTACAAATATATATCATAACGTTTACCTGGCTCCATCCACTTCAGTTGAGCTGTTTCGTTCTATCCAAAATACTGGTGACTATGAAGAGGTGAAAAAGCTATTGGCCGAGGATGACACGGAATCCTTTTCTGGGGAAGATTATGAATTTATAAGTAACCTTCAAAATTACCCCCATATCATTTCACAGTTCACATTACTAAGCTATCAAGACACAGCTTATTTACTAAGAACAACACCTGGAACAGAAAAGCTGAAAATCATCCAGGTAGAAGAACTGCCCGATAATCTACAAGTTTATTTTCAGGAAATGGTGAAGGATTGAGCCTCTTGGAGATACAATAACCTTCTTTCACTAATATTTCCATCTGTAATACGCAGGGGTCTTCCTCCATTCTTATTGGAGAGAAACTCCTTATCGTCTGTCTTGATTTTTTTATTGTTTCTTTACGCACCAGTCGCCATTTTGACCGGTGGGAGAGTACGAGCTGCTAAATGATTCTTTATCTATTAGAAGAAAAAACAACAGATTAGCAAGAAAAGTCATAAAATAGCCATGCTTCTGCTTTGAGGTCATATTTTTGATTCCATTTTCTATTATTAATCCGATATGATTAGAATGAAGATTATCATATTGTTAGGAGAGTTATCATGAAAAAATGGTCATTTTTATTAGCGGGAGCTCTGTTATTAGCAGCATGTAATAATGAGGAGGCAGCAGCTCCAAAAGAAGAGCCAGTAGAATCGGCTGAAAATCATGCAGGACATGAACATGCCGTCGGCGATATCCAGGAGCAGACAGAAAGCGCAGAAGTTCTGCCATCATTTTTAGATAATCAAACAGATTTAATTAGAGCAGCATATCAGATTGCCGGACAGGCGCCGGAAGTTTTAGAGTGGATGCCTTGCTATTGTGGTTGTGGAGAATCTGCCGGCCACACAAGCAACATGAACTGCTTTATCCAGGAAGTTAAAGAAGACGGGAAGATTATATGGGATGATCATGGAACCCGTTGTAATGTTTGCATTGAAATCGCTGTAAACTCAGTTAAAATGCATCAAGAAGGCAAATCATTGAAGGAAATTCGCCAAATAATTGACGAAAACTATAAAGATGGCTATGCCCAACCTACGGATACAAAAATGCCAGCTTAGAAAACAGCCTTTTCAGAGACTGTAATCGCCATTATTTGGTAGTTAAAGACAAAAAGAAAACACCTTACATTGGTTCCTTGGTAGTCATTACCTATTTCCAGCGTAAGGTGTTTATGAATTCGCCTATTGGTTGACGATAGCTCTCTGTTTTGTATACAAAATCCCTGAAAGGATAAGAGCAAGCAGTACACCAATACTTCCAAAAATAATGGCGACCGGTTGCAAGGTAAATACTTCAGCAAAAGTGCCTAATAAAAACGTAAATAAGATTTGGACGGTGCTTGTCAAAATCAGCCCTACACTTCCAAAACGCCCCATCAATTCAGGGGGCACACTCTTTTGATAAAAAGTATCATATCCGGCATTGCTGAAAGCCATAAAGAATCCTAGCAGAATGAAGCTTGCGATGGCGAGCCATAAAGCTGAGGAAGCATAGAAAACCGTATAAAAAATCATCGTGAATGAAAACCCAACGCTAATGTAAGACTTCAGGGAATACTTACTTACTAAAGCGGCAGCTAGTAAACCTCCGCTGATCGCACCAATTCCAGTCAAACTGACTATGAGCCCATATATACTTTCCGAAGCTCCTAGATTCTGCTTAATGAATGTTACTTCTTGAGAGTCAAGGGCAAATGCAATCATTAAGGTAAGCTGATAAACAAGATAGATAGTAATAAACCCGCTTTCCTGACGGGCAAACTGCAGTACGGTTAGAAAGTCTGCTTTCAACATGTTAAGGGATAAAGGTTCTCGCACGTTTTCGACTTTTTCTTCTACATCCGGTAAGTAAAATATGATGAGTGCACATACAAAAAATGTGAAGCTGTTGACCCAAATAGCTATGGATGGATTAAACAAATAGATGAGTGCTCCCGATAAAGCCGGGCCAACCATAAATGCACCAGAGTTGAAGGAGCCAAGCAGGGCATTGAAACGTGTGCGATCTTCTTCTTTCACATATTTAGTAATGTAGTATATACTGCTCGGTCCGAAAAAGCTGCTTGCAATATTCGTTAAAAACAGAACCGTATAAATAAGCCAAATTGATTGCATGAAGGGCAGGAATATAATCAAACCTCCACGTATTATATCTGTTACGATCATTAGTTTTCGTTTATTTGCCCGGTCAATCAAGGAACCTGCAAAAAAGCTGGTCACAATTCTTGCAATTGGCCCAACGATAAAAATACCGGCGACAGCAGCTGCTGAATCAGTCAAATTCAATACATATACATTCAGCGCAACGAGATAAATCCAGTTTCCAAGATTAGAAAAGCCAAATCCTCCTATCAATAATCGGTAATTCCGCCAAAACTTCATCTTCCCCCTCCTCAAAAACTACTTTTTCTTCTGGCGTTTATGTATAAACCTCACACGTCCCATTGTAAATTAATTAGAAACACGAAGCATGATGTATGTGAATCATTTTTTCCTTAAATTTACACAACACAGGATGTAAGATGTTAAAAATATGCAATAAAAGTTTATTATGATTTTGTCTGTTGACAATTCCAAGATTCTCCTCTAATATAATTTGAAATTACATGTCACGAAATTCGATGAAAAAGAAAGTAGTTTATTTTAGTCGGCAAGCGAGTCAGGGAATGGTGTGAGCCTGATGCGAATGAATAAATGAAACGCACTTTGGAGAAGATTCCTGAACATTAGTAGGGAATTCCGGGGAGTCACCCCGTTAACAATGGAAAGTGGTCGCTGTATGCGGCAACTAGAGTGGTACCACGGGAACTATGCTCTCGTCTCTATTTAGAGACGGGGGCTTTTTATATGGGAGGAATTAGGATGCAGGAGAAAATTATTAAAGACTTAGAGCAAGCTTTAGAAGGCCAGCTGGATTACAAAGAGATAGAAGAGCTTCTTGAAAAACCAAAGTATGAACACTTAGGGGATGTTTCGTTTCCTTGTTTTTCGCTTGCGAAGAAGTTTCGGAAGTCTCCACAATTAATTGCAGAAGAAGTGGCCGGGAACTTACAACAGACGTTATATAAAGATGTACAGGTGGTTGGCGGTTACATTAACATTTTCTATGCCCAAGAAAATGCAATCAACCGGATTCTTAACCGTATTCTTTCTGAACAGGAGAGCTACGGTAGTAAGCAGGCAAATGGGAAAAAGGTAGTCATTGATTTCTCAAGCCCTAATATTGCAAAATCGTTTTCTATGGGACACTTACGATCAACAGTTATCGGTAATGCACTAGCAAATATAGCTGAAAAGAATGGCTTCCAATCAGTACGAATCAATCATCTCGGGGATTGGGGAACCCAATTCGGGAAGCTGATCGTCGCATACAAATTATGGGGAAACAAAGAAGCAATTGCATCTTCTCCGATTGAGGAGCTGCTAAAGATCTACGTGAAGTTTCATGACGAAGCGGAGCAAAATCCCGAACTCAATGAATTGGCTAGACAGGCGTTTAAGGCGCTCGAAGATCAAGATGAAGAAGCTACCCAGCTTTGGAAATGGTTTAGAGAGGTATCGCTGGCTGAATTCAGTAAAGTTTACGAACAGTTAGGTATTTCATTTGATTCTTATCACGGGGAAGCTTTTTATAACGACAAGATGGATTCTGTTATAAAGGAATTAAACGAAAAGGAACTGCTTGTTGAATCACAAGGAGCCTTTGTAGTAGAAGTAGATAGCATGCCGCCATGTCTCATTACAAAAACAGACGGTGCTACACTTTACGCAACGCGTGACCTGGCCGCAGCAATGTACCGCTGGCAAGAATATCAACCTGCAAGATCCTTTTATGTCGTAGGAAATGAGCAGTCGCTTCATTTCAATCAGCTGTTTGCGGTTATTAAAAAAATGGGGTATAACTGGGCGGAGCGATTGATGCATGTTCCGTTTGGGATGATATTAAAAGACGGGAAAAAGATGTCGACGCGTAAAGGGAAAGTTGTACTATTAGCGGATGTCCTTGCCGAAACGATTGAGATGGCAAAGAAAAACATTGAACTGAAGAATCCTTCACTGCAGGATAAGGAGAAGGTAGCTGAGCAGGTCGGAGTAGGAGCGGTTATTTTTAATGATCTAAAAAATCACCGGATGAACGATATCGAGTTTTCCATTGAGCTGATGCTGAATTTTGAAGGGGAAACAGCACCATATATTCAGTATACTTATGCAAGAATTTCTTCCTTATTATATAAGGCGCAATTTATACCTGAAAAGATAAAGTTTGCTTCTTTAGGCGATACTGCCTGGCAGGGGATTTTACAGCTGGAAGATTTCCCAGAGACGATTAATGCCGCTTATGAACAGGCTGACCCATCACTTATTGCAAAATATGCGCTCAAACTTGCCCGCATCTATAACAAATACTATGGCCAGACAAAGGTATTAACAGATGATGAAGGCATACAGCAAAGATTAGCCTTCAGTTATTGTGTAGCCACAGTTTTGGAAGAGTCCTTACGAATTCTTGGCATAAAGGCGCCAAAGAATATGTAAGTAAGCTCACACTTTTATCAAATAACTAAAACTATATTCTTTCCACGAAAA
>JAPSKP010000131.1 GCA_031181585.1 Lysinibacillus sp. | reverse complement strand
AGCGATGTGATTCAGTTTGATAATATGGATAATCGTCCGATTCACGGTACAACGGACTGGAACTATTATTCGATTGTATTAGATGTTCCAAAAGAAAGTGCTTCTATTCACTTTGGTATCCTATTAACGGGAACAGGCAAGGTTTGGGTTGATGGATTTAAGTTTGAAGAAGCAGATTTATCCGTTGCATCAACAAATATGCTTACACAGGATAAATTACCATTAGAGCCGATTAATTTAGGATTTGATGAAGATTGATTATTTTTGATTTAGTTATTGATTTATTTTTTACACTCTATTCATCACTAGGCTTTGGGACAAAGGAATATAAAATTCAAACGAAAATGGAAAAACTAGGTGAAGAGTATCCTAATATGCTGCAATGCTATCAGCACAATCAACGAATTTTTGAAACTGACGATAACCTGGCAGAGTTAGTTCTAAGTCTAAATTTAAAAAGCGAAGTAGAAAAAAAGAAATTTGTCTCGTTAGTTAATCAGCGTTTTAAAGAGTACACTTAAACAATCAGGTGCAAGAGTATGGCATGTAACAGACGTCAGCAATCAGGCGCTTTTCTGAAATAAAGGAAGCGCCTTCCATTAAGTTGTCATTTAAAAGAGGTTGTGAGGGACTGATTAAATAACAGATCGATAAAAAAGAGTGTTAGATTGCATTTCAACAACATTCTTTCGACCATTTCAATTTTATTTCGATCTATTTTAAAAAAACATTTTTTCAACCTGGAAAGCTGGGAATACAGACTTATGGTCCGCTCTTATTCAAGAACGCCTGTTTCTTCAATTACTACATTGCATTTAACATCGAAGCTTAACATTTTGTAATCGTCTTCCCACTTTTTAAAGTCAAAGTTCCGATTCCGGTTTTTTTTCTTTTGACCGAGGCCAACAGGATCTATTCCGAGATCCTGAAATTGCAGTAATAATCTTAAGCATTCCTTTTCAATTTTTTTCTCCAGTTTCTTTTCAACCTCTCCAACAATCTGTGGGGTTAAAATATCTCCCGTATATTCATCAATAATACCTTCAAGATTAATGGTTATGGCGGCATGATTATTAGTCACCCTTGTTTTATTCTTTGATTTAATGCTCTTTACAGCAGCATATGCTTCTTTTTTTAACTTAACATCGAAGTTTCCTTCGCTATATTTATCTACCAGCAATTTAAAAAAGAACATGTCCTTCACAGGGAGGATGGCCACTTCTTTATCCTTTTGGAAAAGACTAATTCCAGTTATCTTCACCTTATCATTCCCGGCTTTCTTTAGTCGGGGCAAGAAGGGATCCTTACCATCCTGATAGTAATCACGGGAAAAAATATGTAAATTGGTTATTGGAATATCGCGATGTTCAATATTATGCTGAATCAAATTAGAGATATACGTAGCGTTTCCCCTGGTTCCATAATCGCCGTTTAACAATTCTTCTGATTTTCCCTCTGCGGTTGCAACAAATACGCGTGCCCCCATACTTGCATCTCTCTGAAAAGAATCTATCAAGTCGAAAATTCCTTTTTTGGAAATTTCAGGTCCAAATATAGCCAGCTTTAATCCACCTGTGACTACTGGTTCTGATGTTTGTTTAGAAACATCGAGACGTACGTCCTGCCCAAGTTTTCCATTTCCAGAAAATGTTCTGTTAATTACACTTTGATCTGGCTGGAATTCCTGGAATAATACAGTTCCTCTAAACTTATCTTTCTCATCCTCTGCTAAATCGTAGCCGACACCTACTTCAATATTTATATCATCAATGATTTCTTTATCAACACAGCCCGAAAGCAGCAAGAACAGGCATATTAGTATAAGCTTTTTCATTTCTGCTTCACCTTTAATATTGGCAATACGGATTCCATTCAACATAATTAGAATCGCTATGCCAATTGCTATTGGCATGATCATAACTATGTCATGGTTACTGCCTTCAATGAAAATAAGTACAAAATTAGTATGAATCTTTGTGTGGAAGAATATTCGTAATAAGGGGATTCCTGAATAAGGGGTTTTAGTTATTAAGATGAAAGTAGACGCTTTAGGGGGCTGGCTTCTCTATAAAGGTTTAGCAGATCGGTTACAGCTTTTTGTGCGAAAGGGGCAGAAATAGTTGAACATGAAGGAAGGAAAATAAGGTTATTAACTGGAATATCCATATACATAAGCTAAGTAAGAAAGGAATAGCATGCTCAATATTTTAACTCTATTTTTAAGTTATTTGATTGGTTCATTTTCATTTGCTTTAGTTATCGGTAAACTTTTCTATAAAACCGATATTCGAGGTTACGGCAGCGGGAACCTTGGTGCAACCAATGTTTATAGGGTTCTTGGAAAGAAAGCAGGACTAATTGTTGCAATTGCTGATTTATTAAAAGGTACATTTGCTTGTTTACTTCCTCAAATCCTTAATTCTGCGGTTAATCCCATTATCTGTGGTTTATTGGCCATATTGGGCCACGTATTCCCTATTTTTGCAGGGTTTAAAGGCGGGAAAGCTGTTGCGACAGCAACCGGTGTCTTATTATTTTTGACACCCTTCGGTACTTTAACTGGCTTTGTTGTATTTCTATTAACTTTGATACTATCTAAGTATGTTTCATTAAGTTCAATGTTAGCTGGAATAGCCATATTTATTTACAGCCTTATATTTGAGGATAAAGTCATTATTGCTCTTTCATTATTTATTAGTGTATTAGTGATCATTTTGCATAGACAAAATATCAAAAGATTGATAAGAGGAACTGAAAACAAACTATGGTAATGATATTCAAAAATCACAAGGTATTCGGCAAAGGCAAAAAATAATTGGATTTAGAGATTGCTGAATAGTAACTAATCAAAGGGAGCGTGGCGAATATGTCTCATGCTATCGATGTTTTGGCCGATCAATTGTCAGCAAATGCAAATGACCCTAGCTGGTACATTCCATTTTCAGAATCAGTTGCAGACTTATCAGAGGAAGATGCGTTTTGGAAACCCAATGAGGAGAGCAATAGCATCGCAGAAATTGTTCAGCATCTGCTTTATTGGAATGAAACCTGGCAAAAGAGGTATCAAAAATCTCACGTAAATGCTGTTCCACCCCTAGCTGATAATAATGAAAGCTTTATAATTCCGGAAAATGCAAAGTTTACTGACTTAAAAGAACAGCTATTAGAGGTACTCTTGCAGTGGCAGGAACTGCTCTCCCAAGAAAAACTGGAAAGTGAAATTGAGGGTTTCCCCGAAGCTGCAGAGTGGTGGGCAATACTTGGGAATCTATCCACTCATAACGCCTACCATATAGGACAAATCATTTACGTCCGGAAACTGCAAAGGAGTTGGAAAAATAAGTAAGATAATTAATGAGGTTTCGAAAGTATCAAAAGAAAAAATATTCAGCAGCTAAGCCAATCATTTTTATTCAAGATCAGGGCAGGTTAGCGAAATAGATGTAAAGTAAATTTATGAGCAATTGCCAACAAGGCAGCTTGTTTTGAGGTGTTATGGTTAACTACAGAGGAATTAGTAAACACCTAGGAACTTAAAACGAAAGCATTAAACATGCTGAGGCGTTGATTCCAATTCATTCTTCTATATACTTTTATTAAATTAAACCTGGGTCGTCATAGCAGGGGTCTTTTTTACAAGATGAACTATTGCGAAAGGTTTCAAGTGAAAATAGTTCTTGTTAAATAGATGGAGCTAGGCTTAGTCTGATAAGGAATGACAAAGGCAGTCTACTTTTCAGTATTTAAAAGTACTAAATTAAAAATCAGCTAAAGAAAACCCAGAGATTAATATAGAAACAAATGGATCAGCAATTACACAACAAAAATGAGTTGTCCTATAATTAGACAACCCATTTTTGCTGTTATTTATTCAATTCAACCGTTTCATTTACATCTGTCGATTTAGAACTTTGCCCTGTCATGCGTTTAAAGAGAAAGGCTACTTTCTTCGTAAAGTTACCGGTTTCCCAATATTCGACTGCTTCTGCTTTTATTTTTATCAGGACAACGTTTGGATCATCATAAGAAGTTTGCATAATTTCCTCATATGCTTTGCTCCACAATTCTTTTTTCTTATCTAAATCTTCAACTATTTCCGCTTTTCCACGGACGGAAACATAGGATTTACCTGCATAGGCTACATTAACATCTTGATCATGTAAAATTTCATCATATTTATTAGTCTCTTTTTTAGTGAAAAACCATAAGTCACCATCAAATTCTACTTCTTGTGTTTTCATGGGCCGGGACACAAGCCCTTCTTCAGTTACCGTTGTCAGCATGGCCGTGTCTATGTCTTTGATTAACTCTCTTAATGTTTCTATTTCTTCTTGATTTATCATATTAGACATTCCATCACCTCGTTAAAGTTATATAGAGGTATATTACCCTTCATTCCTGCTATTATTCAGGTGTAGCCTAACTATATTCAAAGTGAAACCGAAAAACCATGTTCAGACCACTGCTTGGCAACTTTTTTTCTTTTTGAACATAGAGGCAGGGTAATCGAACAAGGAAGTCAAATAAATAGCATTACATACTTAAGGAAAGAAAGCGGATTGAAAGCGAATTGCTTAAAAGTCAGGAGGAGGTATAAATGGTTTGGGTTCATTCTTATTTTCTATCATTCTTTGGATTGCTGGAATATTTATTCTGTATATAGTCATTTCCGCAGCAGTCAGGGATGGTATTAACAAGTCTGTGGCGGGTCAATTGATCGAAACAAAGTATGGGATTAATAAGAAAAGGGATTCATTTCTTGATCGTGATTTAGATAATGACAAATAATGAACGAACGTGGTATATAATTTGGAATAGACTATATAAAATATAAGGAGAAAAAAATGCACGCATTATTAATAGGAGCAACGGGAGCAACTGGCAAGGACTTGCTGGATATATTGCTGGAGGATGATTCTTTTCATCGGGTTGATATTTTTGCCAGGCGTGATCTTCATATCCAGCATGAAAAATTAAAGGTGCATGTGATTGACTTTGACAACTCGGAACAATGGAAGCATTTGGTGAAGGGGGATGTTTTGTTTTCTTGTTTGGGAACTACACTAAAAGCTGCGGGAAGTAAAGAAGCTCAATGGAAAATTGATTACGATTATCAATACCAGTTTGCGGAAGCTGCCAGAGAAAATAATGTGAGTCATTATGTATTAGTATCATCAGGTTCTTCCTCGCCTGATTCTCCCATTTTTTATACAAGGATGAAGGGGCAGTTAGAAGAGGCTGTAAAGGCTTTAGGGTTCCCAAAGCTATCAATCTTCAAGCCGCCTGTATTGATACGAAAAAATAGTGATAGAACAATGGAAGTTGCCGGATTGAAAGCCATACAGTTTTTTAATAAATTTGGAATACTTCGTTCTCAAAAGCCTCTGCCGACAGAAATATTGGCGGAAGCCATGATCCATTCCGCTAAAACAATGGATAACGGATTTTTCACACTAGAAGGCAAAGCGATTTGGGAATGTGCAGGGCTAAATAATATCGAGTAATCAATATGTACCTCATAGAGTAAGATACTAATAACTTTGGACAAAAAGGTCAAAGTTATTTTTTTATAAAGTGAACAGGGGATTGATATGGTGTTTTAGGTGATATTTGGGAATATAGTTATGATGCGGGATGGCGGTGCAAGCCAGAATTTCTGGCTGGGATAGGAGGGATTTGATTGAAAAAAAACTACATAACTTATGCTTTTGCCGTTCTATTGATGATTGCCATTTTGGCTATCATGGACGGTTTAAATAATTCAAATGCGGCTGAGGAGCTGAGAAAAGAAAGAGATAGATTAGCTGAGAAAGCCGCAAGTTTCGAAAAAGAATATGAAAATAATGCTAAGATGCTGGATGTGGCAAGGAAGGAGATTGATGAATTGAAGAAGGAAATCGAATCTTTAAGGTCTGCTATTGAATATAGGGAATTTTCAGCAGCGATAAAGACGATTGAATCCTACAAGGCAGCACAATCATTTAAGGAGGCGAATGCGTTTATAGCCAGAATAGATGGTTCGGGATACTATGCAGGAGAAAGATCCGGCAAGTGCCATTGCGGGTTTATATTCAATGGTGAGGGGTTTGAATGGATACCCAATTCCGTTCTTGATCTTAAAGAGTTTAGAGTCGAACAAGATAAAATCCGACTCACCTATCAAACAGCAGAAGAAGTTACACAGGATTACCAATTTGTTATGGCCAAGGCGCCGGGACAATACGACAGTGAGGAAAAGTGGAGGGTTGAAGAAATTACACTGGTGGAAAAGGTTCCTCATTAAGAAAAAGTGTGACTCAGTGGATCAAACAAATAAGAAAACTCGCCCCCTGGCGAGTTCACTTACGGTGTGCGTGTGCTGCTTTCCTCCAGTATTGATGTGACAATATGCCGTGAATCCCATTCCCCGCCTGAAAACTTGACGATCGGATATCTTTTCGGAAAAAGCTTTTGCTGAATCGCGTCGGCTGAATTCCCTTCTTTGTGCAGAGCGAATACGTCATCCTGGATAGATAACAGATAATCCCGCTTTCGCTTGAGTGCTGCGCGTCCATCTTCTACATAGCCTGCATGGCTGCAGAATACATCTTCAAAGTCGTAAGTGAGAACGCGTTCAAGTGATCGGATAATTTCCGGTATGCTTTCTTCCGCTAAAACGACCTTGGTCTTTTCGCTGACGAATAAATCGCCAGTAAACAGCTGGCCTGTTTCCCTGTTTAAGAAGGCTTTATGATCG
>JAPSKP010000130.1 GCA_031181585.1 Lysinibacillus sp. | reverse complement strand
GGCGGTTTCTTCAATTAAAAGGGGGATATTATGCGAATACTTGTAGAGATTTTCTTAGTGTCATTTCGACTGGGATGTACATCATTCGGTGGGCCAACTGCTCATCTTGGCTATTTTCAGCAAACCTATGTTAAGCAAAAACAATGGTTGACAGACGAAGAATATGCCGACTTGGTTGCACTCAGCCAGTTCTTACCTGGTCCTGCATCGAGCCAGGTAGGTATGGGAATTGGATTAATACGAGGCGGGGTGCTGGGAAGCATTGTTTCCTTTATCGGGTTTACAATGCCTTCGGTTTTACTGCTTATACTCTTCGCAGCTTTTTACGTACATACGGATATTGAGACCGGTTGGATTCAAGGGTTAAAACTCGTTGCAGTCGCTATTGTGGCCCATGCAATCATTGATATGGCTAAAAAATTGTTAACAGGCTGGCGGCATTACTTGCTTGCTGTTGCAGCATGTTCTGTCATTCTCTTGTTAGCAACCCCGTGGACACAGGTAGCAGTTATCATCACTGCAGGGATTTTTGGGTATTTCCTATTTGAAGGGACAGTAAAAAAAGCTGCTGCAACACAACTGTTGTCTAAGAAGACTGGAGCTGTTTTACTTTTTGCTTTCTTTACATTACTTATCACATTGCCATTAGTGAATCGTTACTTTACTGTAGAAGCTCTTGTCTGGTTTGAAAAATTTTATACAGCTGGTGCTCTTGTCTTTGGAGGCGGACATGTAGTGCTGCCGCTTCTTGAAACGCAATTCGTTAGCAGCGGCATTATGTCAATGGAATCGTTTTTGTCTGGTTACGGTGCGACCCAGGCGGTACCTGGCCCGCTGTTTACATTTGCTGCGTATATCGGCATGGTGATTGGGGGAGTAGGAGGTGCTTTATGGGCAACCTTTGCTATTTTCCTTCCGGCTTTTCTGTTACTCTTAGGAGCGCTGCCTTTTTGGATCTCCATAAGCGAGCATCCGAAGCTTCGAGGCGCTATTGCTGGAATGAATGCCTCGGTAGTTGGTATCTTAACGGCCGCGTTTTTTACACCGATTGTTTCTGATACCATTTCAGGTGTAGCGGATGGTATGTTTGCCATCCTACTATTCATATTATTAGTTAAATGGAAGTTGAAGCCTTCGAGTATCGTCATGCTTGGAATTGTCATAGGTCTTATTTGGTATTAATAATATTTCTTAGAAGAGTTATATAAAAATAGTCACTTAGAGGCAACCATTGTCTTCCTATTGGAATTATACGGACTAAAGGTTTTTAAATAATATTCATAACATAGTAGAAGCGGTTGGCCAGTAATCAATTATTGCTGATCAACCGCTTTTCGACCTTCTTTTTCTTCAGAAATTTTAGGGAACTTCCTTTATAATGAAGACGTAATGATAGGTAAAGCAGGAAAGGAGAGGAAGCCGTGCAATTTTTTTATTTATTATTTAGTTATCTTCTCGGGACTTGCATGACCGCCTATTTTGTCGGCAAGTGGAAGGGAGTCAATCTCCAACAGGAAAATACGGGAAACCTTGGCGCCCGTAATGCAGGTCGGTCGCTTGGAAAAATAGCATTCTTTTTAACGGTTTTAGGAGATGGTGGAAAAGGAATTGTCACTGTGTTGATTGGACGTTGCCTAGGATTCAATGACTTCTGGGTTACAGTAGGTATTTTATTTGTTGTCATGGGTCATCTTTATCCATTTTGGCTGCGGTTTAAAGGAGGCAAAGGAATTGCGACAGGGATTGGTGCTTTGCTTACATTCTCACCACTCTTACTGCTTTCATTTTTAGGAGGCCTCATCCTATCGCTGCCTTTTACCAAAAGCTTGACCATCAGCATGATTCTTGGATTCTTTACCTATAGCATGACAATTCTTTTAACAGGAAGATATGAGCTTGTAGTATTAATCGCTATGCTCGTCTTGCTGACTATCGAACATAGACAAAACATTATGGAAAGAGTGAAATAACATGTATTGGTGTAAAATCGCCGCAACTAAAAAGGAATTTGATGAAATTGCCGCACTTAATTACGAAACGTTTGTAGAGGAAATCCCGCAGCATCACCGAAATAAAGACCGCCGGCTTATAGATCGATTCCATCACGAAAATACATATATGCTAGTATACAAGGAGCAGGAAATCGCTGGAATGATTGCTTTTCGAGCAGTCCGTCCGTTCTCTTTAGATGAAAAAATTGGACCGATGGAAGAGCATCTTTCGAAAGAACTGTGTCAAAATCTTTGTGAGCTTCGTCTACTTGCAATAAAAAAAGAGCATCGGAATGGTCGAGCAATGCTTCGTCTGTTTAAAGCGTTATATGCATATTTTTATGAAGAGGACTTTTCGGCATGTGTGATTTCAGGTACGACTCGTGAGGAGAAAATGTATAAACAGATCGGTTTTGAACAATTTGCTCCTTCAGTAGGTAAGAAGGATGCGGAGTATCTTCCCATGGTAATTACAAAAAAAGCGATTGATCGATTCCGCTTACGAATGATGAAGGATATAAAAGTATTTTACCCTGGTCCCGTCAAGCAGACATTGCCGCTCTATCATACAAATATGTCCCATCGCAGTATTGACGCCGTTAAGCTAAATAATAATATAAAAAATGGTTTGAAATCTTTAGCCGGTACCCGGTATGCTGCCACAGTGGTTGGATCAGGTACATTGGCAAATGAAATCATGCTAGGGGCTGTGAAAAATGCAGCGGGTAATCAACAAGGCCTGATGCTGAGTAATGGAGAATTTGGTGAACGATTGATCCGCCAAGCTAAACAGTGGGGGCTTTCCTATATAGAAAAGTCCTATGAATGGGGTCAGTCATTTAACCTTGAAGAAATTGAAAAGATTATTAAAGAACAACAGGTTAGCTGGCTTGCCTTCGTTCACGGTGAGACATCGACCGGCACACTGAATCCATTAGCAGAATTACAAGCTCTGTGCACCACTTATAACGTCAAACTCTGTGTTGATTGTATCAGCTCTTTTGGTGCGCTCCCTTTTTCCTTAAAAGATGTTTTTTGTGCAACAGCGGTAAGCGGTAAGGCGATTGGTGCACTCGGCGGACTTGCTTTTCTTTTATATAATGAGGCACCTTTAGCAGCTGAGGCTATTCCTTTTTATGTGAATCTCGCTTCTTACCATGAAACAATACCATTCACTGTTCCGGTCTATTTACTGGAGAATATTCAGCAGGCGCTGCTGCAGTATCCAGGCCGCTATCGTTTGCTTCAGCAACGCCTTGAAACAGTACTTGCTTCACCGCTTTATGAAAACTTCGGCTTGCAAACGAAGCATTATCCGATTATTGTTACATTCGTGGAACTTAGAGAATTTACTACGTGTGCAAAGCTGAATGATTTTGACCTTCATGCAGCAAGCCGGTATTTGAAGCAGCGGGACTTCGTACAAATCAGTATGATTCAGCCATCTTTCGAAAGTGACTTTGCTGCGCTTGAACAGCTATATAAATACTACACGTAAGAAAAGAAGCTGGAGGGGAACTACATACATGTCTACCATACAAAATACAAGTCTCATCCTAGAGGGCGGGACATTTAGGACATTATTTACAGCGGGGGTGCTCGATACATTTATAGATGAAAAGATAGAACTGCCTTATATCGTTGCCATATCTGCAGGTGCTATCAATGCATGTTCCTATGTTGCTGGACAGAAGGAGAGGACCCTGCGCATTCTTTCTACATACCGACATGACAAGCGTTATATGGGAATCGGCAATTTCTTAAGGGAACGCAGCTATTTCGGATTGGATTTCGCCTATAATGTGCTGCCGAATGAACTCGATCTCTTTGATTGGGAAAAGTACCGCAGCTTTAATGGACAATTGGAGTTCGGCGTTACAAACGCACTAACAGGACAAGTCGAATATTTGAATGCACTAGAAATGGATACACGCTGCAATATGCTGCAGGCTACATGTGCGCTGCCGGTGCTATTCCCTGAAATTAATGTGAACGGAATCCCATATTACGATGGCGGTCTATCAGATCCAATACCAGTAAAGCAGGCTGAAAAACAGGGTTATGACAAGCATATATTTGTGCTAACACGTCCTGAAGGCTATCGTAAAGAGATGGATGGCAAAAGTAAATGGGTCATGAAGCTCTTTGCACGTAAATATCCGAAACTCGCACTAGCAATGGCACACCGGGTAGAAGCCTATAACCAAACATTGGCTTATGTTGAATCACTTGAAAAAGAGGGAAGAGCCTTCATCTTCAGACCTGATCATGCGCTGAATAGCTTTGAAAAGCACGTGCCTACAATGAATCAAAACTATCAAATGGGATATACACAAAGTAGAAACCGATTGGATGAATTGGTGACATTTCTAGGGATTTAGAAACTCCTATATAGTCTATCCTAAGAATTTATAGATGACTGAGAGCCGTAGTTAAGAAAATTGACATTTTACTTAAGCACAAAAGGTCTGCATTCATACCTTTTGTGCTTTTCTTGTTTTTTAAAATGAATGTTCACTTCGATACCTGCATCGATTGAGCAATTGTTGTGTGTTGAACCTCTTTACTATTTTTGTCTACAAAGCTTTGATGTAGAAACCCTGGCTCTTTATTTTTACTTCACTTTATTTGCTTCTGCATACTGTTCTTCATTTACAGACTCAAACCATTGCGTTTCTGGTTTATCTGGATTACTTGTAGCAGCTAAGTGTACAAACCATGAGTCGTCTGCTGCCCCATGCCAATGCTTTACGCCGGCTGGAATGTTCACCACGTTCCCGGCTTTTAAGCGTTGTGCGGGTTCACCTTCAGCTTGATAGTAACCTTCACCGGCAGTAACAAGCAGTATTTGTCCGCCAGCATAAGAGTGCCAGTTATTGCGACATCCCGGTTCGAAAGTTGCGTTGCCAATTGCATTTGGCCCGGGTGTGAGCATTTTTAAATAGCTATTTCCAATGAAAATTGAGAATATGGGTTTGGTTCTCCTGCGTCAAATAAAAGAGTGTTTTCATATCTTTGATAATCACAAACACTGCCTCCCGTAATTTTTAGAGATTTTATTACTGAATAAAAAGCTGGCCATACATTGAGGGTCCTACAATAAAATAATGGTACACTTTATAGTTAACTCTAAGTCAATTCATATTAGATAGACAGTTCTACTTTAATTCAAAGCCATTTACGTAACAGTCAGTTTATTATAAAGAAATGCCAGCCGTCATCGTGCATTTCTTTCGTAATAAGACCGTTCATTTCTGCGTAGAGCGTATAACCTATAATTTCAGATATAATAATCGAAAACTCTTTTTCCGTCCGATTTCCATAGATGGCAAAAGCTATAGCCAAAGCTGTGTCATATCCATCTGCAATCTTGTTCACTATTCGCTGCAGTTGAAACGCAATCCGGTCCATGTTACGCTGCCCGATTTCCTGTAAACTGACGAATGGCTGCTGGTGACCGGCGAATACCATACTAGCATCATATTGCAGGCAGATTTCCAGGGACTGCTGATACTGCATAACGGTAGGAAGAAGCTGCCCTTCCTGATCATGGTCAACTAGTGCACTCGTGGTACCTGTATAAAGTACAAGATCACCCGCAAACAACCATTTTGTCTGTGGATCGTAAAATAAGATGGAGTCCGGTGAATGACCAGGCACGGCTTTTACATGAAAATCATTAACAATGTCCCCATCTTGGAGAGGGATAATGGCGGCATTGATTCTCAACTGTTCACTTTCCTGCAAGGTTTTTTCTATCTTTGCCAGTCGTCGGCCTGCAAGGTGCAGACAACCATAGTCTTTGTATAGTTGTTTAAAAAAGTCGAGCTTTTGCAACTGATAGTCCTTTGTCAAATGCAGGCGTTCAATAGCGAGAAAATGTGCATAAATAGGAACTGTCTTTTGCGATAAAATACGATTAACCATCCCTGTATGGTCACCGTGATGATGTGTAAGCAGTATTTGATCAATGTCATGGACAGTAAAGCCATATTCCATAAGCTTTCCGTGAAAAAAATCGTGAAATGCAGGAAAGTCGATTCCTGCATCAATCAGTGTCAACGTGTCCCCGTTTTTATATAAATAACAGTTAATACTTTTCATCTGTCCATAGTGAATATCAAACAGTATCGGATATATCTCCTTTTTTCCCGCTTTTATGATTGGTGACATTCTTTACATCTCCTATCTTTTTCCAAAGTACAGATATGTTACTTTTCCCTTTGTTAAATTGAATCTTCATGCTCTATTATTAATCATAACTGAAAAATGACAAGCATCGAACAGAATTCTTTCACCAGAAAATGAGTACTGGAATCGTTCGATATGGAAGACCAAAGTTGCATATTGTTTGCGAAAAAGCGAAATTTCCTTAACAATAGGAATACAAGGAAGGAGATGACGGTTCTGAAAGCTGGTTCTTGGGTACATAATATAATCGGCATCCTTTTAATCATCGTCAGCATACTACAAGCGATCAACAGTTGGGATGAAAGCATGCTGAAATCTACTTTTTATCTACTTTTTGCGGCGGTTGTCGCAGTTCTCTTAGTCTTCTTAACAAAGAAGCGAAATGAGATCAAGCAGGAGGGAAAACAATAATATGAGTAAAATTAATATACCGATTTCTGTTCTAGACCTCGTCCCTGTACGAGAAGGACAGGATGCACATGATGCCTTCAATCGTGCACGAGAATTAGCGAAGCACGTAGATGAACTAGGTTATACACGATACTGGTTGGCAGAACATCATAATAGCCGCTCGATTGCTAGCTCTGCTACT
>JAPSKP010000129.1 GCA_031181585.1 Lysinibacillus sp. | reverse complement strand
GAATCTCCTCAACACGAATAATATTGCTCATCTAAGATAAAACTTTTAAATAAAAACATTGGAGGAAAGACATGAGAGAAAAGAAAGAAAAGCAGCTCGAGAATATCCAAAAAAATGCTCAGGATTTATATGAAATAAGCAATACTGAATACGGACTTGAATCAGTTGCTGAAGGCTGTGATTTCGCTGAGGGGGAAAAGGATACACCGCCCAATTGTGGAGAGTTATAGGGTAATGGCCTAGTGTTTGGGATTGATCTGAAACAGGCATTCAAAAGGAAGGCTGCGATTTAGCAATAAACATACAAAGTGAACAGGTAAAGACCGAATGAAATAGTAAGCATGAATTACAAAGTATAAAGAAGAAGGAGAGCAATGGATTTGCACAATGCTCTTCTTCTTTTTTAGTATTATTGTTAAGGTAATCCGGTAACAGGTATTTAGGTTCCAGCAAGGATAGAAGAAGCTAAAAACCCCAGCCATTGTAGAGGGCCACGCATGTAGGTTATTGATCCTTCTCTTGTTTCTTTGCCAAAATCGTCCGCAGTTCGTTAATTTCCTCATCAGACAGGGAGTCTTCCTGGATGAATTGGACTAGCATGGATTTCACCGTTCCGCCATAGATTCGCTTGATAAAGGATTGAGCTTCAGCCCGCTGGCATTCATCCTGTGAATAGAGCGGGAAAAAGGTATAGATTCTCTGGTTTTTATTTACGCCGACTACATTCTTATGGACAAGCCTATCCAGAAGAGTACGGATTGTTTTGGGCTTCCAGTCTGTACTCTCTTGTAAGGATAGAATGACTTCATTAGCCGTTTTGGGTGCGCCGTGCCAAAGAACTGTCATGACTTCCCACTCGGATTCTGAGATGCTGGGAATCCTATCAGTCATATTACCGCCCTCCTTCTTTAATGAGATGAAGCAATTAATAAATGCCTTTCTGCTTCAAAATGGATAATGTAATTTCAGCTGCTTTACTTCCATTAGAGTCATCTTCATTCTGTATATTCGTTGCAAAAAAGTATGTGTCCTGCCCTGACTCAACATATCCAATGAACCATCCATTGATGTTTTTTCCATTTACAGTGCCTGTACCTGTTTTTCCTGAAAGGAGGGCTCCCTCTTTTCTCTCTAGTTTAATGGAATCCTTCACTGTTTGGATATTCTTTTCTTTAAATCCAAATTGATTTGCATAAAATTTTTTAAGCAGCTGAACTTGTTCCACTGGAGAAATTTTAAGGGAAGATTCCAGCCAATATTCGTCTATTCCACCAGTTAGATCACGATTCCCGTACTTGATTCGGTCTAAGAAGGTTTGAATCGTACCGGGCTGCACCTGCTGGTCTAACGATTGAAAATACCATGTAACAGAATTTCTTATTGCAGAAGTTAAATCCTGATCCGCATTCCAGGAATCAATAGGATACTTAAGTCCGTTCCATTTGGCCGACGAGTTTTCAACCGTTATGGTGCCTGATTCTAAACCAAGCAGAGCACTATAAATCTTATAAGTGGAATTTGGTGAAACCCTTAATGTGCTTTTATTCCGATTATGAATAAGATATTGGTCTGCTTCTTTATCATACAACACAAAGCTTCCATCAAACCCTGCAAAATAATTGCCTAAATCCTCATAAATAATGTTATCATCCTTAAATTTATAGCTGCTATTTTCATGAGCCATTACAGAGATAAATGGAGCTTGGCCTGCAATAAATATCCCCGCAAAAAGGAGTACTGCCGCACTTTTCCATCTCAGCAGTTTTGATTCCGGTTTAAAACAGGCAATTTTTTCGATTCTCGTTTTGATCTGTTTCTTTGACCCGTTTAAATGGTTTGCCAAATCGACAGTCACTGCCCTTGAGGCATTATGGGCAAAATGAATAATGCTGTTTCCATACTCCATATAAGCCTTCTCATCCAAAGAATTTAAAACCTTAGCATCACAGGCGATTTCGCGATCCAGCCTCATTCTCCTAAAAGCAAGCCAAACTAGAGGATTAAACCAATATAAAACTTGAAGAATCACCATAAAATAATTGACTGCAAAATCTTTATTTTTATAGTGGCTCAGTTCATGTAAAAAGATATATTCTATATCCTTTTCAGAAAGCCACTCGTCAAAATGGCGGGGAAGCACCACATAAGTCTTTAAAAGGCCAAACGTCATTGGGGTTTTAACGAGAGATGACTCTCCGACAATAATACATCCAGTAATCTTCAGTTTGTGTTTGCAGTCCTCGAATAATGATAAAAGCCCGTTATTTCTCAGGCTGTTTGTGTGTTTCTTTATTTTACTGATCTTAAGCATTGCGAGCAGCGTAAATACAGTTAAAATAGCCACTCCGGAAATCCAAATAAAGAATAAAGCATTATTTAATAATGTTAAATCATAGCGTTCTACCGAGACGGTTATGTCCTCCATCCAATTATTTTGCCTTAATGGAACCTCTGCAGATGGCGCAGTTTGGGATTGAAAGCTGCTATTGCTATTCCAAAAGGATAATGAATCGGCAAATGGCATGAATTGTAATGGAATAAGAGGCAGTGGCAGAGCAAGCAATACTAGAAACCAAAGATTATAGTGAGCTTGGGCTGTTAAATGTTTCTTTAAAAGTCTTTTTAACAGAAGAATGACTCCGATTGTAAAAGAAGACACCAGCAGACATTCCAAAAAAATAGGTAAGAACTGTGAGCTTGTTATCATCCTCAGACCTTCCTTCTAAAATTTTACATCTAGTTTTAATTCCCTGGATAAAATGAATACCAATCCTGCTAGCATTCTATTTTTACTTTATCAAATCATGGTGATCTTGTGAAACACCATAATATCATGGGTTTCTAGCGGTTGACAAAAATAGATTACAAATGTAGTATTGTATTACACTCGTAGTCCCTATGCGTTGTTTAAAAGTAAAAAGTTTAAAATTTTTATGGAGAGAGGTAATAAATATGAGGAAACAATATCATTCTGTTTTTAGTAAGAATAGGTTAAAAGCAGTCCGGCTAGTCAGTTTGGTTCTGCTTCTTGCCCTGACTGGCTGTGCAAATGGCAGTTATCAATCAGATGTCAGTGCGGCAGAAAACTCCAAAGAAACTTCTGTAAATACAAAACAAAAATTCAAAAAGCTGGAGAAGGAATTTGACGCACGGCTTGGTGTGTATGCATATGACACAGGAACGAAAAAGACAATTACTTACAGGTCTAATGAGAGATTTGCCTACGCATCTACATTCAAGCCGCTGGCAGCTGCAATATTGCTGCAGAGAAAATCACTGGAGGAAATGAATGAAATCATTACATACACAAGTGATGACCTGGTGACATATTCTCCTGTTACAGAAAAGCATGTAAAGACTGGCATGACTTTAAGGGAACTCTGTGAAGCGGCAATCCGGTTTAGCGACAATACAGCAGGCAACTTAATTTTAGAGGAATTAGGAGGGCCTGAAGGATTCGAAGCAGCTTTGAAAGAAATGGGGGATACTGTTACAAAGCCTGAGCGGTTCGAGACGGATTTGAACGAGGCAGAGCCAGGGGACATTCGGGATACAAGTACACCTGAAGCACTTGCAGCAAGCCTTCAGAAAGTTTTAATTGGCGATTTTCTGACTGAAGAAAAGCGGAACATTTTAACCGAGTGGATGCGGGGTAACGTTACTGGGGATCCATTAATCCGTGCTGGTGTGCCAAGCGGCTGGGAAGTAGCTGATAAGAGCGGTGCAGCAGGCTTCGGAACACGTAATGACATTGCGATTGTCTGGCCGCCGAACAGGGAGCCGATTATCATGACGATCCTTTCCAGCCGGGATTCAAAGGATGCCGAATATGATAACGCTCTGATTGCAGAGGCAGCGGAGATGGCAATAAAGGCTTTGGATGATGAAGCTTGAATGATTGGGGAAGGACAAAGATTATGTTTTCCTCCTCCTCCCGCCAGATTTTATATTCGAAATCTGAGAAAAATAGACATGAAATTGATAGTTTCGATTTAGAACATATCCGAATTGATAAATATGATGGGGGCCCTATTAGAGGAGTTCTACTGTTTCAACAGCGGGACTTAAACTAGATGAATGGAAAGTCCTTGAGTGGAAAGAGTTATGGGGGAGGAGTATCTTCATGGTGTTAGGATGATGGATATTAAATCCGAATTTTCATCGGTTTATAGCGAAAGGTACTATTTGACTCAATTGAGTCTTACCAAGCATTTTCATTATTTTGTATATAAATAGGCAGCCAAGCAATTTATGAGTTCACTTTAGCGCTGCTTTCATAACTAGCTCTAAAGTTAAGCATCACCATGTAGTAACCACTGCGCGTCTCTATATATTCCTTTTTCATTAATCCAAGGTACTGAGCATAAACGAAAGCAGGCATTCATAAAGTTATATGGTATGAGAAAAATTAGGGAGGGCTTATATGTTTTATCACATCAAAGAATTACAATATCATGCCAAACCTGAAAGACCTGATCCTGTTTATGCGAAGAAACTTCAAGAGGTACTTGGTGGCCAATTCGGCGAAATTTCTGTAGCGATGCAATATCTGTTTCAAGGCTGGAATACCCGGGGGGATGGGAAATACCGCGATCTTTTAATGGACACAGGGACAGAAGAATTGGCACATATCGAAATGCTTTCAACGATGATAGCAAGATTGCTTGATGGAGCACCGGTGGGGGCACAGGAGGAGGCAGCCAAAGATCCTGTTTTGGAAGCAATTTTAGGAGGGATGAACCCTCAGCATGTAATCGTTTCTGGATTGGGGGCAATGCCTGCTGATAGTGTCGGCAATAGGTGGACAGCGGATTATATTATTGCGAGCGGAAACCTATTAGCTGATTTCCGGGCGAATCTTACAGCAGAATCCCAAGGGCGTCTTCAGGTAGCCAGACTCTATAATGAAACTACTGATCCAGGTGTAAGAGACATGCTGGCCTGGCTCCTTGCAAGGGACACTATGCACCAAAATCAGTGGATCGCAGCGATTCGGGAATTGGAATCAAAAGAAAATATCGTGGTTCCGAGTACATTCCCTAAACACTTAGAAAAACAGGAAGTCTCATATGTTTTATTCAATTTTTCAGATGGCGATCAAAGTGCCAAGGGGCGCTGGGCAAGCGGGCCAAGCATGGATGGCCAGGGAACATTCCAATATGTTAAAAATCCGCAGCCATTTGCAAAAAAACCTAAGCTTAAGCCAGCTCCTCCATATATATATAATACACCGCCTTCAGTTATGAGGCAGGATCAAATTCCTCCCAGTCTTTCATAAAACTACTCCCTGACTTTTCGTATGAAAAGCAGGGAATTTTCATCTTTTAATATGGGATACTGTGTAGTCAAGCCTACACTAGACATTTGGAGGAAAATAAAGAGCTGATAACTTGGCAGGAAGCTATCAGCAGTATTGTTTATAAATCAAAAAGGGGTAATTCACAGCAGGTTAATATTATTTTCTTGGCAGTATCTTAGTATTTCTACATTCCAAACTGAAGCCTGGACTTCCCCAATATGTGCTTTCTTTAATAAAAACATGCATAATCTGGACTGCCCTATACCTCCTCCAAGTGTATAAGGAAGTTCTCCATTAAGAAGAGATTTATGAAACTCCAGTAAGATTCGTTCCTCATTATTTTCAAGCTTTAATTGTTTTAGCAGCGTATTTTCATCTACCCGGATACCCATAGAAGAGATTTCAATAGACCTTTCCAGCAGTGGGCTCCAAAATAAAATATCTCCGTTAAATGACCAGTCATCATAGTCTGGAGAACGGCTGTCGTGCTTTGTTCCAGACCGCAGAGCTCCACCGATTTGCATTAGAAAAACAGCGCCGTATTCCTTTGAAACGGAATCCTCTCGCTCCTTTGGGGTCAGGTGGGGATAGAGGTCCTCCAGCTCCTGTGCTGTGATAAAATAAATATCCTCTGGCAATACCGGCTTAAGGGCGGGGTGAAACTCATACATGTGTTTTTCCGTCGACTTCATTGCCTGATAGATATTCCTTACCTCGGCTTTGAGTGTTTTCAGATTTCGCTGATCTTTTGAGATTATTTTTTCCCAGTCCCATTGATCCACATACATTGAGTGAAGGTTGTCTAATACCTCATCTCTTCTAACGGCATTCATATTTGTGTAAAGTCCCTCACCAATAGTAAACCCATATCTGCCTAAAGCGACTCTTTTCCACTTTGCTAAAGATTGAACGATTTCAATTTGATGATCTTTAATATCTAAAGCATCAAATGAAACAACTCGTTCGCTTCCGCTTAAGTTATCGTTTATTCCATTGCCTTCACTTACTAATAAAGGTGGTGATACCTTTATCAGGTTTAAGTTCTCTGAAAGCCTGGCTTCAAAATGCTTTTTTAATTCATTAACAGCAATTTCTGTATTCATTACATTAAGTATAGGTTTGTATCCACCTCTTGGAATGACTAATGTCTTAGGTATTTTAATCACCTCCAAATTTTTTGGAAAACAAGACTGAAACCCTAACTGATAATTTTCAGGCTATTTTTATGAATGGATGAGTCTTAACCATTTAATATTAAAAACTAAATTATGTTATGTATTCTTTTTCGAATCGTTACTGTTAATTTTTATGGGGAATAAGCAGCAAAAAGTGAGTGGAGGACATTTCCCCTCCGCCTTGACTATATTGCAGGCTGCCCTGTATATGGATAATGTATGATGCACGTCGTTCCTTTTCTGGAAGAAATGTTTTCCATTTTTGCAGTTTGCTGTGTATTAAACATTGGATGCTGATAATAGCCATGCTGGTTTTCAACCATCC
>JAPSKP010000128.1:3767-6977 GCA_031181585.1 Lysinibacillus sp. | reverse complement strand
TACCTCTTTTCATTATCCACTGTTTTTCACTATTCTCGATAACTGTTGAAATTCAGTGTGTCTCTTCCGGTGAATATATCCAGTTATTTAATGAACGTGAATTTTTAATTTTTTACTGATTAAAAGTACATTAATTTTAGGACTTAGCCCATATGTATGTACCAAATTGAATAACAAGCATACCCCCTTCCTAAATTTTGAACGGGAGCATGCTTGTTTTACGGAATAAAATTAATAATTTTATTATCTCCGCCTATGTTTCCTTTACCATTACTTCTGCTTCCCGATCATTCTCCTCATCCCATACCACCTGAATTTCATAGGTGCCCGGCTTGAAGAAATACGGGATTCGGCGTCTGATGGAGGGCTGCATTGGCAGACTGTCCAGCTCGCTGATCGGGAACCACTCCGGCTTTCCTTCTTTTGTTTCCTTCAGCAGTTCCCCGCTAAATTCATCCGTTATGTAATTGAAAATGATGTAACGATCATTTTTTGCCGGATTCACATATTCATAGACAATTTTTAGCTTGAGGTTTTTTACATCAAGCCCTGTCTCTTCTTTTACTTCACGGATGGCGGATGCTGTAAAACTCTCCGGGAAATCTACTTTTCCTCCAGGTGGTATATAGCCTGAAAAGTCATCATGCGTTCTGTTTAGAAGCAGCACGTGATCATCATGCCGTATCATGCATACGTTCCAAAATTTATAATTGATATCTACTGCCATACCATTACTCCTTTTCTTTTGCTTCTTCTTTATTATACCATGGACTTTTTACATTTTTTTCTATTCTATTTCACTAAACTTCGCCCGTCGCAGTAAAAAGTAATTCAGAAGAACCGCTAGTGCGGAGATGAAAAAGATATAACGTACCGGCCATGCTTCTGCCCAAAAGCCTCCCATCATCAGCCCGAGTGGGACCACCAACTTCATCAGCATAGAAGATGTACCCGCCACTCTACCAAGCAGATGGTTAGGTGTCGTTTCCTGTCGTATCGCTAAATAGATAATATTGGTCATGACACTTATGCATGTCCGGAATGCAAGCAGTATACCGAGCAGCCACCAGCTATGAGCAAAGAAAAATACGATAAGTACAACCGCTTCCATAAGGACAAGAGAACAATAGATTTGTCCTCGCCTGAACCTGCTGCGCAGCGGCTTCATGACCTTGGCGCCAAATATGCCGCCGATTGCTGCGATCGTATACATAAGGCCAAGCTGTTCCTTTGTATTCCCAAGGATATCTAGGACATAAAACGTCATGACACCAATGAGTAAGCTTGACGCAAAGTTACTGATCAGAATGGTAATCGTTGGCGTGAATAGCTGCTTGTTCCCTGCCAGCTCTCGAATGCCTTCTTTCATATCCGCCCAGATTGATTGGTCCTGAGGGCGTATAGGTGTATCGGTTTTTTCGATCATACAGGCGACCAGCCAGCTAAGTCCCATACAAATCACATACAGCCATAGAAAAGCATCGTAGTCGAACCAGACTAACAGCATCCCTGCAATAGAAGGCCCAATAATGGAACTAATCGTAAATACGAGTGAAAACTTTGCTTGAATATCTGTCATCAATGATTTTTCGAATAGCTGCGGAGTAATTGCATTTGATGCATTCCCGATTGTGTAGCCAATCATCGAAAGCAGAAAACCGAGGACATATAAGTGCCAGACTGTCGTTTGCTCAGCTGTTATGGAGAAAAGTAAACATACAGAAAGAACAAATTGGATGAGTCCCCCGTAGATCAGCATAATATTGCGATTGAGCCGGTCAACGATTACCCCTACAATCATCCCCAAAAGTACATTTGGCAAAAACTCCACCATTCGCATCGTACTCATTGCTACGGCTGATTTCGTCAAATCATACAGCACCAGCGGAATGATGAATGTATAGATGGTTGAGCTTACAGCTGAGAGTACTTTGATGCTGTATAATTGGCGGAACGTCTTGTTAGCATAAAGATTCATCTTGTATCACCTCTTTTTCCAGGGTACAGTAGAAAAAAGAGAACAAAAAGTGTTCACTTACAAATATTGTGTTCACCTTTTAAGAGAGGAGCTCTCCATGCATTATGAATTAGCGCTTTATTCGCATTTTAATGAACAGCAGCCCACACATACATCCATCGAGGAGCTAGCTGCTATTTGGTCCTGTTCGGCCCGTTATGCAAAGACTATCATCCAGCGGCTGGCCAATGAACAGACCGTTACTTGGGAACATTTCCGCGGTCGCGGGAAAAAGCCGATTCTTACATTAAACCGTACAAAGCTCGAAGCGATCCATCAGGTGTTTGACTCTCTCTGGCAGCAGGAACATTTCCACGAAGCTTATACATTACTGATGTCTCAACAGCTATTACAGCATCCTGTCGCTGAAAAATGGTTAATGGATCGGTACGGTGTCCAGCAGCTTCCAGCAAATAAACAGATATTCCGGCAGCCTTTTTATAAGGTAGTTATCAATTTCGATCCGTTACATGGGCTGTCCCGTCATGACCTGCACTTTGCAGAACAGCTGCATGAAACGCTTTTTTCCTACAATTCAACAACCCAAAAGACAGAAGCCAATCTTTTATTCCATTATGAAACAGAGAATAATCGGACATGGCGGTTCATTGTAAGAAAGGATATCTTTTTCCATAACAATAAGCAGCTTACAGCTCATGACATCAAATGGTCCCTTCTAAGAACTGCCTCCTTCACCGATGCCTTTTTTAGCTATGAGGATATCGAAATTTTACATGACTATGAGTTAACTATTACGTTGACAAAGGATTACGCATTGTTTCCCCAATGTTTGGCAAGCTATCGGACGGCTATTCTTCCACGGTTTCAGGATGATGGAAAAATCGGCTGCGGTCCTTTTATGTTCGTAGAGGAAACAGCGGAGAAACTACTGTTGAACGTATTCCCCCGCTATTTCAAGCAACGTCCCTGGATAGACGGCATCGAGATTCTCTACACGGACTCGGAAGCTGGGTTTGGACTTTCGTTCAGGCCTTTTCAGGAAGCAGTACCATCAACAGAACTTGTCTTCCATGAAGACGGAGCGGACTTCATTTCCCTCAACATGCGGTCAGGCCCTCTTTCTGACCCACTGTATCGTGAGACGATTTACTCCCTTATAGACGAGCACGAGTATCTCATGAAAGAGCGGAGAGAGGTCCCGGCCTATAGCTGGGAGTACGGAAAAATATCAA
>JAPSKP010000128.1:0-3667 GCA_031181585.1 Lysinibacillus sp. | reverse complement strand
ACTCTTATTGTTCAGATATCTGAGTCAGCTTTGCGACCTCTTCTTCAATCAGCTGTACATCAAGCCGTTCATAGAGTGGCTTTACAGGAGCCAGCTTGGTAGGGAGCTGCTCCTGAACAGTCCATGAGCACCCTTCGACTTGAAGCATTTGCTTCAAGTTTTCTACTGCAAACGGAAGAAATGGCTGCAGCAGCTGTGTGAGATTACCAATAATGAATGTGCATGTCGCCAGTGTCTGTTTGCAGCCTTCTATATCCTCATTAAGTTGAATCCATGGCTGACGTTCATCGAAATAGCGGTTAGCATCCCTCACATAGGCAAATATGTACTCCAGTGACTGTTTAAAATGCCCCTTTTCTATCAGGTCACCTGCTTCTTTATACAATGCATGAGTGGATTTCAAAATGTTCACATCCACTTCTGCTTGCGGCACTATGCTGTTAAAGGATTTTTCGATGAATTTTAGTGTACGGTTCACAAAATTGCCGAACGCTCCTAGAAGCTCGCTGTTATGGCTGTAAATAAATTCCCGCCAGGAAAAATCAGCATCCCGGTTTTCCGGTGCATTCATAGTTAGGAAGTAACGGACCGTGTCGGGATGATAGTGCTCCAGCAGCTCGGGCACCCAGACTGCCCAGTTCCTGCTCGTCGAGATCTTTTTCTTTTCCAGCGTCATATATTCATTCGAAATAATATGCGTCGGCAGTGCAGGTATGCTGCTTCCCATCAAAATTGCCGGCCAGATAATAGTATGAAACGGAATATTATCTTTTCCGTGGATGTAATAGGCAAGGGTTTTTTTACCCCACCACTGTTTGATACCCTCGCCATGCAGCCTGGCCCATTCCACGCTCGCTGTATAATAGCCTGCGACCGCTTCGATCCAGACATAGATTTTCTTACCCTCAAAGCCCGGTACCGGCACATCTATACCGTTTGGCAGGTCCCTTGTGACTGCCCGGTCCGGGATGCCTTCTGCCAAATAGCGCTTCGTAAGCAACAGGGCATTTTCCCGCCATCTTTTTTCCGATTCTGCCTGCGCTGTGAATTGCTCCAGTCTTTCCTGAAAAGCGCTGAAGGATAAATAAAAGTGCTCTGTCCTGCGTATTTCCGGTTCATTGCCGCAGATTTTACAGCGCTTTTCTATTAAGTCGAGCGGATCAAGAATTTTGGAACATTGATCACACTGGTCTCCCCTTGCTGTTGCCCCGCAATTCGGGCAAATCCCTTCCACAAAGCGGTCCGGTAAAAACTGCTTATCGACTGGACAATACGCCTGTTCGATCATTTTTGTGTACAGATATCCTTGTTCAAGTAGCTTTTGAAATAGTATTTGTACTGTCTGATGATGATGCGAGTCGTCTGTTCTTGTATATAAATCATAAGTAAATCCTAGCTTTTGAAACGTTTCAGCGAATTCCTGATGGTATTTATCGGCAATCGCTTTCACCGTCGTATGCTCCTGGTTTGCCCGAATAGAAATAGGCGTCCCGTTGCAGTCACTACCTGACACATACAGAACACGCTCTCCTTTCTGACGGTAATACCTTGCCAAAATGTCTCCCGGTAACAATGCCGCAATATGGCCGATATGCAATGAACCATTCGCATATGGCCAGGCACCTCCGATAAAAATACTCATAGTTTCCCCTCCTAAAAATAAAAAACGCCCTAACCGTATCATTACGATTAGGACGAATAGCTTCGTGTTACCACCTAAATTCGCAAATAGCTCACACCATTTGCCTCCATCAGTACGTGTTCATACTGCTGCCGTTATAACGAGTGCCGTTCTCGTCGTAGCCTACACCAGCTGGTTCGGTACGAAGCTCCAAGGTCATTTTCCGTAAGGCTCATCTGCTTCATTTCCACCATCAGAAGCTCTCTATCAAACTACCTCTTACATACTTTCCTTATCAACGCTTTTCCTATGTATTGGAAAACATCATAGCACGTGCTTCGGCAAATTTCAATATTATCACGGGAATTTTTAGATTATTTCAGTGACCAGTAAATGTTTTCATTAACTTCAATAAGTTTATCGTATGGGTCGCGATACTACCTTAGACATAGCATTCAAACTCTTTCATAAAAATATATTTCTCCCCTTAACTCGGCTTCATTTCTTTTAAGTATCCATTCTATTCAGAACATATGAACAATGTACCTATACTTAACAGCCCTCCCTCTCTGAAAGGTTAATTAGTAATCCAAAATTCTAGAATAAGCAGACCTTAAGACATAAATATATTCAAATATTATAATAAGTCTGAAAAGATTGAAACCTCCATTACGGTCTAATCGTACTACTGTATTAGGAAGGAGCTTTTGAGAATGAAGTTTTTTACTGCTATTTTCTTACTGGTCATTTGTTTAGGCATCGGACTATTCATTTGGCAAATAAATAAATCAAACCCGGCCTTTATTTATGAACATATCAAAAAATACGGAGATACTGATCATGCTGCACTGATAATCCAGCGTAATGGTGAAACAGTAGTGGAAGTAAACGCTGCTAAACCATTGCCTCTTGCAAGCACTGTTAAATTCATCATTGCCATTTCCTATGCACAGGCTGTTGCGGATGGACGGCTTGACGCAGAGGAATCCGTTGCTGTTGAAAAGCTGCAGCATTTTTATATTCCAAAAACAGATGGCGGTGCACATCAAGCCTGGTTGGATAGCCTAAACGGAGCAAGCACTGTTCCACTAAAAGAAGTGGCAAATGGCATGATGTTATATAGCTCCAATGCCAACACAGACTATTTAATTCATAGAATCGGATTAGAGCAAATAAACAGCACCATCGATGACCTTGGCTTCCAACAGCATGAGGAACTTTATCCTCTAGTCAGCACACTTTATATCCCTGTCCAACTCATCAATGAACGAGGGCTTGAAAAAAACCAGTTAGCTGCTGCACTTGAAAAGATGGATAAGAGCGAATATCAAAGCCGTGCCATACAGATTCATACAAAGTGGCTATCGACTCCTCCTAGTCAGGAAGACATTAAACACATCCAGCAATACTTAACAACAGATGTCCAAAAGGTTTGGTCAGACCGTTTGCCGCGATCAACAGCCGCCGATTATGCATCATTGATGGCCAAGCTCAATAGGAAAGATTATTTCTCGCCAGAAGTCCATACATACTTGGATCCTATTACAGAACAACTGATGCAGAACCCCCGAAATCAACCTTGGCTGCAGCATGCCGGACAAAAAGGCGGTTCAACGATGTTTGTACTCGCAAATGCGATGTATGCAACCGACAAAGAGGCAAATCGGACAGAAATCGTTCTTTTGACGAATGAATTGTCCGTTCTCGAACAGATTAAACTATCCCGTAACCTCAATGAATTTCAACTACAGGTATTAACTGACCCTCAATTTTTGGAGGAAATACAGGAAGCTTTCAAATGAAAAGAGCCCTCATTCTAAATGAGGGCTCCAGAGTAAAGACAAAGTCTTTTTTCGACTTTGTCTTTTTCTCCTTTTAATTGATTTTCTAAAAGTGAAACCATTTCTTAAAAGACAGTGAAGCATTATTCCGTTAAATGGTCCGTTTCCGGAATAATTTTATCCATTTTAATTTACAGTGACTTTGTTATCATGAAATAAATTAATCAAAAATAGTCTCTTTGTGAGGGTCTTCGATAAAATCAAA
>JAPSKP010000036.1:29650-31114 GCA_031181585.1 Lysinibacillus sp. | reverse complement strand
TACTGCTGCTCCTTATAGCTGAGCGTGGCGAGTTGCTGCATTGCCTTCAAGTAAAGTGTTTTTAAGCGGCTTCTTTCATGCTCAATCCAATCGGCTTGCATGTTTTCTTCATACAGATCACCTGTATACTGCGCAATAGCCTTTTGCAGCCACTGCTTCTGTTGACATGGCTCAGCATCTCTCTTAGCAAGCTCTATTAATAGTTCAAAGTAGGCAATGTCACTCAAAATATATGGTGCCTGATGAATGCGGTACATTGTCTGCTTTCGCTCAATATAGACCGGTTCCTCTCTTGCAGTTCGCCCCGGCTCCAGCACCTTCAATAACGCATTATAGGCGACCTTGAAATCCCTGATCGCTACTTCCTCCGTACTATGAGGAAATAAGGCCGCCATAATCTCTTCCTTTGCACAAAATCGGCTGCGGTTAATATAGAGATACATAAACAGCTCCTTAGCCTTCCCTCTCTGCCATACTTTTTCATGTTCTATCTGCCAGTCACGGATTAACAGCATCGGCCCAAACAGCTTGATATAGATAGCCGGTTTATTCTCATCTTCTGGAAAAGCCAGTACCTGCTGTTTTTGAGCCAAATCTCTTGGGCCAAATAAGGTTACTTTGTTTAAAAAGAAGTCATATCCATTCTCCTCCAGAATATTTTCAAATAAGCCAGAAAATTGAGCATAGCTATTTCGGTCATTCTCCTTCCTAGATAGAACCATATGCCAAAAGTACGTAACCATCAGGCAATAAGAATCTTTTACTTCTTCAAAGATCTTTATTGTTTCAGCTGCCATCTGCGCAGCTTCTTCGAGCATTTCATTTTCCACATAAAGAATGAGCAGCGCCAGTTTCAGCAGGCCCGTTACCCAGCGATCCTCTACCTTTTCAGTAGCCGTTAATCCGTGCATTGCATAACGCGAGGCACGCGTTACGTCTCCTTTTCTTCCATATGCAAGTGCAAGCCCTACATAACATTCTGCCTTTATACGCTTTACCTGCAGCTGTTCCATTTGCTTGGCTGCCAATTCATAATAGTGGATTGCTTCTGTAGAGTCGTATGGATTCAATAATAGCTCGGCATGTCCATTACGTATGTTAGCAACAGCAATATTGAATGCCTCATGAGACGAAATACTGTTTTGCAGCCCCCTAAAAGCACTTTCTTTCGCACGGACTCGATTGCCCATCATCGCATAAATAAGGGACAATAAGGCATCAGTCTCCCGATGTGCAGATGTACCGATCTGCTGTGTGAATAGCCTGGATTCCGCAAGTTCCTTTGCCTGCTGTAGGGCACCCTGTCTTAAATGCATTCGAATATCAATATTGCCTTCCTGTAGTAGTTCATTATCTAAATGTAATTTCTGCCAATACACGATACCATTGAAAGCCTGACCGATGTTCACGAGATTTTCGACATACTGAAGATTCAAATGAATAAACTCTTGCCTTGGAATTTGG
>JAPSKP010000036.1:0-29550 GCA_031181585.1 Lysinibacillus sp. | reverse complement strand
GGATGCCGCTCACTCTCTGTCTGCATAGCAAGTAGAATAACTGCCATTGCCCATCCTTCTGTAATTTCATAGATGTGTTTGATCTCGTCTTCCCGCAATAACGTTTCATAATAATCTTCAAAAAGGATGCCGATTTCATCTGGAGTAAATACAAAGTCCTCCTCTGTCACATTATTGAGCAAGCGTTTACTTTTTAACTGATGCAGACAGTCCCATGTTGGATAGATACGTGTGGCTACAATGAAATGAACATGAGATGGTGCAAATTTCACCAGCTGTTCGAAAACATAATTGATTTGAAATACATGGTTCACAAGGTGAAAATCATCAATGACAATATAGATTTCCTGAGAAATACGGGCCAGTGCATTACAAAATAAAGTGAATAGTTTGTTCAAATCCTCTATTTTTAAAAACGTCGTTACTTGATCCCAGGTGGAGTCCAGCAAATCGAATTCTTTGTGGATGGCCTTTATACTTTCAAACAAATATTTTAAAAATGGCAGAATTTCATCATCACTTTCTGTTACCTGATACCAGCTAAACGGAATCCCTTCATCAGCAAAAAATTGGGCCAGTGAAGATGTTTTTCCAAACCCTGGACCGCTATGTAATAGTGTAAGTGTTGAAATACTGCATTTCTTTAACTTTTTCATAATGGAAGACTTCCGCATATATTGAGAGGCTGGATTTGGCGCCATTATTTTTGAATAGATAATATCCATTTTCTCTGTCACCCCCATTATTCCTCATTTTCTATCAATTTTATCTACATCATATAGAAATTTTCTATTAATGGCAATTTCCCTTTAGTGTAAATTCCTGTATTTCCCGCTGATATATTATATGAGTCTCTTTTTTCGTTAATGATTGAGATTCAAATAGCTCTATCTCAATTGTAATAAAATCCACTTTTCCCTCCTTGAGTAATAAAAAAAGCTCTCCCCTTATACCGGGTAGAGCCCAGAGTGAAGCCAAAGTCACTTGTTGACTTTGGCTTTACGTTTTTTCAACTGGTTTTTTAAAGTAAAGTTTTACCCAGCCTGTCTTGAAAACGATTGCCAGACAAGGCGCGCCGCCGAGCGAAGACGCGAATAGAACCTAAGTTCATGAGAGGACGAGCGAGGCAAGCAACGCTGGATGAAAACGTTTGTCAACAGGCTGAGCTCTACCCTTATACCGGGTAGAGCCCAAATCAATCTGCCTTTCACGGATAACCTGAATGATTAATTACCATCAAGCTTTGACATCATTATATTCACTGTTCTTCTCAAAGGAATCTGCAACATATGGACAGACCGCCTTCATCTTGTAGCCATTTTTTCTCGCATAATCTGCAGCCTCGTCTAGAAGCTTCTTGGCGACTCCCTGACCACGCAGCTCTTCTGACACGTGTGTGCCATTCATTACCATGGTGTCTCCTTCCTGTGCCCAGATAATGCGAGCCTTACTGTCACCATCCTGTATATATTCGAAGCCATCTTTTGATTCCATTTGTGTAATTTTCACCGAGCTTCACTCCCTTTGTAGATATATTGTAAGGCTTCCCCTTGACTTGAAAATTAAACACACCAGCCGTCTTGGCCATTCTTCATTACTTGGTCATTAAAATTGTTTTTTAAAACTGGATGTGATAAAGACGGAAGGTGCATATAGTTATGTAACGATTGTTAATGGGCTGTTCATTTCCTGTTTGATTTCAACTTTTTATCAAGTTTTTTGTTGTAAGGAATTTCAGGTGCCATTATCTATGCTGGGAGGAATATAATGAAAAATGCCCTCATTATCTTTATTGCCGTATTAATAGCGGCTTGCGCCAATGTTATCCACTTTTCCTATTTTTCAATGAATACAATCCATTCTATGATTCCGCTGCTCATCATAGGGGGAATTGCTGCTTGGTTATATTCAGCAAAAAGCAAGGGGCATGCGATTTACATGACCTCATTTCTTGCTCTGTTTATCCTTGTGATTTTCGGAAGGGTATTCTGGGAGCTTGATGAAATTACAGTTGAGATGACTGAAGGTTATATATTACGTATATATCTTATATTTAGTGTGACAATGGTTTGTTTATCAGGAGCGCTTTGGTATGGATATCATCACTATATAATAAAGAACTCTCGCTAATAGGGGCCTTCAGCCTGTTGACACACGCTCTTATACTGCGCTGCTTGCCCCGCTCACTGACACGCGTTGTCTAGCAAGTGTTTTCAAAATAGGCTCAATATAATATTTTTTGCGAAGTCATCTAAAAACGTAAAAACTAAGTCGAAGAGCGACTTTGCCTTTACTTGTCTTTACTGTAGCAGAAGCAGTCCATTGTATGATCGTTCACCATACCGACCGCTTGCATATAAGAATAGCAAATCGTACTGCCGACAAAGGAAAAGCCCCGCTTCTTCAGTTCTTTGCTCATCAGATCGCTGATCACAGAAGTGGCGGGCACCTCTTCTATCGACTTCCAATGATTGTGAATCGTCTTATGATCTGTAAAGCCCCAAATGAAATGATTAAAGCTGCCGAACTCTTCACGGATTTGAAGAAAAGCTTTGGCATTTTTCACAACACTATTTACCTTCAGTCGATTTCGAACAATTCCTGGATTTTCGAGAAGCTCCTGAATCTTATCCTCCGAATAGTGAATAATTTTTTCCGCCTCAAAAAAATCGAATGCCTTCTGGTAATTTTCCCGCTTCTGTAAAATTGTCCACCAGCTTAAACCGGCCTGGGCACCTTCGAGGCAAAGCATTTCAAATAACAGGCGATCCTCATGTACCGGCCTGCCCCACTCCTCATCATGGTACTTTACATAGAGGGGCTCTTCTTCTTTAACCCAAGCACATCGTTTCATTATTATCCCAACTTTCTATGCGTTAAATGATCTGCGGCATCCTACTAGATACAAAAAAGTGCAGGATAAGCTTTTATTCTTATCCTACACTGTCTATCAGGAAGGTTCTACTGGTAAAATATCTTCAAATTCAGCCCTTACCTTTGCTTCCTCTTCATTTAATAAAATATGAATATCACCATAGTCACGAGAAGTACGGATAAGTCGGCCCATTCCCTGCTGCAAGCGAAGCTGCATGAATGGGAGCTCTACTTCTTCAAACGGATTTTCAGCAAATGACCGCTTCGCATCAAATAGCGGATCCTGTGGCGGGAATGGCAAATCATATACTACCACTCTTGTTAACGCTTCCTCAGGGAGATCTAAACCTTCCCATAAATGATAAGAGCATAGTGTTTGTACCGAGCCTTCCTGGAAATCTCTGATGATAGCAGAAAGCTCACGGTCTCCTTCAAACGCAACATGCATTCGGTCCACCATAGACAGGCTGCCTTTAAACTGCAGCATTGCCTGCTTTGATTTAAACAGAATTAGCGTCTTTTCTCCGTCATGGATTAGTTCTTGGACCTTTTTCACTTTCTCAGATTGTACCATCTCATGTATATAAATCTTCATCACTTCATCATAATCGAATGGTGATGGAACACTAAACGACTGGTAGTTTTTAATCCCCAGGCTATAGGCGATGTACGAAAAGTCCTTTTTAACGGATAATGTCGCAGATGAGAAAATCATTGGCAGCTTTTTGGAAAACAGCTTTTCTTGCAGCACGTCTGTTATTAAACGAGGCATGATGACAAGTGTCTCTTCTCCATCTGTATTTTCCAGCCAATCTACCGCATCACCTTGTGCGATAAAGATCCGCATCGCCGCTACATATTGCTCTAAAAACTCCTCAGCCATATTTAAATCGTACTCTGGAATCATATAAAGCTCTGATTCAAATACAAATTCCTCGAGTAACTGATCAACAGCCTCCACAACCTTCTTGCCTATTGCTAAAAGACGTGCAGATTTATTGATCCGTTTACGATCCTCCATCGTTTCTACTAGACAATCACGCAGCTCGTCAAAGAACAATTCATGATGATCCTGCAATGTCTCCATTGCATATAATGTCCGCTCCCGCACACCATCAACCATCAATCGCTCCAGCATGCCGACAATTGTCGATGCTTGGATTTTCACTGTCATTGCCTTTTGTGCAGCATACTCAAGCAGATGCCCTTCATCCAATACAATCATCGATACTTCCGGAAGCAGTGGAAGCTGTCCTTCACGTTCACGCGATTCTTTTGTTGCTAAATGCTCCATCAAAAAGTCCTGAGAACAAATGATCAGGTCAGTTGATTGGCGATAATGCATACGGTGTAATGTCTGCCCGCAGCGATTTCGCATATCGCATACGGCACATTGCATAATGGCATTATAATTGACCTTCTGCCAGTCTTCATCGCTGACAGATGGAAAATCTGAGCGTTCCCCATAAGGAACAGCTTTTGTCATTGGACCAGCTGCATACACCTCTTCCGGAATGGTAAAGGCAATATCATCAATCCATTCATCCGTTTCTACCTTCTCTGCCTCTTCAAAACGCTTTAAGCATAAATATTGATCACGCGATTTCGCTAGACGCACATCGATATTCAGTTCTAGTACATCACGCAGCTTATGAATATCGCCGCCTTCTTTTACAAGCTGGTCTATCAATGTTTCATCTGCACAAGCAATTAATGCCGGGCGTCCCGTGTAACGTGCATATGAAATTGCAGGCAGGAGGTAAGCAATTGTTTTCCCTGTTCCGACCCCAGCTTCTGCAAATAACACATTTTTTTCTTTCAATGCCTGTTCAATTTGGTAGGCCATAAAAATTTGTTCGTCACGGCATTCAAAGCCTTTTTCCGGCAAAACATCGTACAATGTATCGCCAAGCCAGTCTCCAAGCGAATCATAAAACGAACTATCTTTTGAAAGCTCAAAAGGTAAAGGTTGTCTCATAGTTTCTTTCTCCCTTATTATCCAATCATATAAATCAGAAAACCGGAGCCTTTATACAATAAATTGGCTCCTAGAGCTTTCCTTCATACAAATATTTTTTGCAATACGAAACGGAAGGAGAGCTCTCCTTCCGTTCGTTACTCTTCTCGCTTCGACTTTTGTCCCCAGAATTGATAAAGGTCCGTGCGAATAAAGCCATTAAATAGTTTACGCTTCTTTGTAGCTTTTTTCCCGTAAAACGCCTCGAAATCTTCCATTGAAGATAACATGTACACTGACCAAGTCGGATAATTATTCATAACTTGACCGAGTTGACGAATAACGCCCTCAATGGCTTCCTTCTCCCCGATCCGCTCGCCGTACGGAGGGTTAGAAATCATAACACCATCTGTTAATCTCGTCGTGAAGTCTGTTGCCTGCATCTGTTTGAATGTAATAATATCTCCAAATCCAGCTTCCATGGCATTTTCTTGTGAAATGCTGACCATTCGATGGTCAATATCCGAGCCCATAATCTCTAACGGCTGGTCATAGTTGGCTAAACTATCAGCTTCATTGCGTACTTCATCCCAGATTTTCGCTTTCATCCAGTTCCAGTCCTCTGAAATGAATTCGCGATTATAGCCAGGCGCAATATTTTGCCCAATCATAGCTGCTTCCAGAGGAATTGTCCCAGAGCCGCAAAATGGGTCTGCGAATGGACGATCCGGGTTCCATTTTGACACTTTTACAAGTGCAGCTGCCAATGTTTCCTTCAATGGAGCTTCACCTTGTACTTGACGGTAACCCCGTTTATGAAGTCCAGCACCTGATGTATCTATTGTTAATGTCGCCACATCCTTTAAAATTGATACCTCAATTTTGAAAGTTGCACCAGATTCATCCAGAAACCCTAAACGTTTGTAATGATATTTCATTCGCTCAACAATCGCCTTTTTTACGATCGCCTGACAGTCCGGTACACTAAATAGTTTTGATTTAACTGATTTCCCCGATACCGGGAAGGCAGCGTCAACAGGTAAATAACGTTCCCATTCAATCGATTTTGTGCTCTCAAACAATTGGTCAAATGTTGCGGCCGGAAATTGCGCAACAACAATCTTTACACGGTCTGCTACACGCAGCCATAAGTTGCATCGAGCAATCGCCGTTTCATCTCCTTCAAAATACACTTTCCCATTGTCAACGCGTGTCTCATATCCTAAAGCCTGTACTTCCTCTGCTACGATGGCTTCTAGTCCCATTGCAGCTGTTGCCACTAATTGAAATTTTGTCATAAATTAATACCTTCCTTGATGTTCGACTTCCCAGAACTGTATAAAATCTATCAGTTCATTGATTGGTAATGGTTTACTGTAATAATATCCTTGGATATAATCACAGCCCATTTCCCTTAGTAATTCCACTTGCTGCGCACTTTCAACCCCTTCTGCGACGACTTTCATTTTCAGACGATGCGCCATTTGAATAATCGCATCTACTACCGCCTGTTTATCATCTAAAGAGCATATGTGCTGAATAAAGCTGCGGTCGATTTTCAAAATATCAAGCGGAAATCTAACTAAATAGCTTAATGATGAGTAGCCTGTGCCAAAATCATCAATCGAAAGTTTGAACCCCATCTGTTTGAGTCTAACCAGTTTGCTGACTGTTTCAGAAGCGCTGTTCATCACGGTTCTTTCCGTCATTTCAATTTCAAAGTTAACGGCTGATGTATTATTTCTTTCTAAAATCTGTTGAATTGATTCAAGAAAATTTTGTTGCTGGAAATGGATACTGGAAATATTAATAGCTATTGGAACTTTCATAAGCTCTGCTTCCATTATTTGCTTGTGGCTTTCACATGCCAAATCAAATATCATTTCACTTAGTGGAATAATGAGTCCCGTTTCCTCAGCATAAGGAATAAATTCTGCTGGCGAGACAAACCCCAATTTGTCATTCTGCCAGCGTACTAGCGCTTCTACTCCAATCAGCTGCATATTTTTTGCATTAATTTTCGGCTGAAAATATAAAGTGAAGTCCCGATTGTCTATTGCTTTTCGAAGCTCAGTATCAAGCAGTAATACACGCTTTGTATCTGTATGTAAGTCATCAAAATAGAATGAAAAGCCATTTCGTCCATTTTGCTTAGAGAAGGCCATTGCCTTATCGGCCCGATTTACTAGCAGGTCCGTAGTCTTTCCATCTGTTGGAAATATACTAATCCCCATGCTTATAGAGACAAAAATTTCCTGTCCATCCAGGATGACAGGTTCTTCAATCACTCGTATAATTTTTTCAGCAAATTTGGCTGCCTCACGCGGATGTACAATGTTTGTCAGTGTAATGACAAATTCATCTCCCCCATAACGCGCCAATATATCTTTATTTTTCAACAGTCCCTGTATACGATTCGCAACTTCCACTAGTAATGAATCACCGACTGCATGTCCAAGCGTGTCATTCACTTGTTTAAATCGGTCTAAATCCAAAAAGAAAACTGCATGCTGTATATTATGAGATATGTGTGTACTCGATTCCAGCAAGGCATTCATTCGCTCCAAATAAGCAAAGCGATTGCATACGTCGGTTAAAGAATCTGTCAGTGCCCGCTTCTGTAATTCATCTTCAACGATTTTACGTTCCGAAAGGTCTGTAAAAATGCCACAATAATTTGTAATCTCTCCTGCAGGATCTTTTACAGCCATAATTGTGAGCCACTCCGGGTAAACATCTCCTGTTTTACGGCGGTTCCAAATCTCTCCTTGCCAAACTCCATTATTATAGAGGGTTTCCCACATAGTAAGATAAAACGAAAGATCATGTATACCGGATTGGAGTATAGAAGGATTTTTACCTACTACTTCTTCAACACTGTATCCTGTCACAAATTCAAATGCAGGATTTACACTGATAATCTTTTTATTTTTATCCGTAATCATGATTCCTTCATTTACATTCTCAAAAATCTTCATGATCAGGTGTTCTGGATACCGGGAGAATATTTTTTTCTTTTTCTCACCGGCCTTGGTACGTTTGTCCAATGAACTTCACCCTTATCTCATCTCTAAAAGAAAGGCCCTCCAATAAAAATGGAGAGCCTTTTTATTAAACAAAAAAAGCATCGTAAAATTCAGTAAGCCATGTTTTGTTCCTGAGTACTCAAACGGGCGGTGCCCTCGTACAATCAGGCAGTAATCATCTATCTACGCAAAAGTAAACTAATGCGTCCCTCCATCCGTTCAATTCCTTTTGGAGAGTGCCCCTACCATAATTTGGGTTTCTCACTCGTGGGGTTTACCTCGTTCCACCTTGCAGGTTTCCCCGCAAGCTTCGTCACTGTGGCACTTTCAGGAAGTGTATGCCATATCCGAAGACTTAGGCATTCCTTCCGCCGTCAAAGCTGCGCTTTGCCTTACCTTATTTTTTCAGTAAGCACGAACACTACGGTCATCTCAGATCCGTGTGAGCATGGACTTTCCTCTACATAGTCAAGCTATGCAGCGATTACTCGAATTTCATGATGTATTTTTATTATACTGCAAATAAAGTGTAATGACAATACGGGATTATTACATTCTTTCCCTAAGTTTGTCACCGAATACTGCTTTTTCTAGATTTGCCAAGCGTTTGATAATATCATAATTCATATTACTTGTATTTGGCTGAGCTATTGGTTTTTTCGAGCTACCCGCCAATTCTTCTTTTAAACGCTCATTTTCAGCCTTAAGCGTATTCAGCACTTCTTCAAATTTATCGTAATCTTCCATTATTTGATCCAGAAATTGGTCTACTTGGTCTATATTATAACCTTTTACACTCTTTTTAAATTCCTTCTCCAAAATAACTTTTGAAGTTAACTTAATGTCCATTCACATCGCCCTTCCATACTCTGTACATATGTGGACTCATTATAACACAAAGCCTCCAAAAACGTGAATGAAAGTATAGGGATTTCATTTATTTAATTTATTTGTAATCCGGTGTAATCTCTTCTCCCATTTTGAAAATTGCTTTTCCTTCTGAAGCGATGACCACTTTTCATGACTGCTGATTAATTGCAGGCCAGTTTGGGTATAAACTTTCGCTTCCTCGTAGTCTCGTAAATGATGCTCTGCAATGATGGCGAGTTGTTCATATGCTCTGATCTGAAAGGGTATATCAATTGCCGGCAATGCCTTGATAAGTGACTTTGCTGCCTGTTCATACTGGCATGCTCTTTTCTGTTCCATCGCTAAATAAAAATGTGCGAGTCCAGTATCTGTTATATCAAAATGTTCCGTAACGGTAGTAAGGACATTTATTCCTGTATTTTTTTGCTTTAAATCATTATACCATTTCCCTATATTTGTGTATGTTATGGCAGAGTCACTTATTTCTTTTTGGAACAATAACTGCGTTGAATGAATATAGAGTGTGACAAGTGATAACAGATCCCACTCATTATGATGAAGTACCTTCATGAGTGCATCCGCCTGTCCACTTTTAACAGCATCTAAATAGATAATCGGGGCTAGAAATCCCGGAATATCGCCTACACGCTGAAATCCCAATTTTTCTTGTTCAATCGTTGTCAGCTTCATCTTCCCTAAGTCATTTTTCCATAAGCGCTTTGTGCTATGAAGCAAATCGATCTGCTTTTGCTGGCGCAGCTTAGGAATATACGCCTGATTCAATGTCCAGCGCGTTTCAAGCTGCGGCCAATCAAAGCTTTTCCCGTTATAGGATACAATCGTCGCTGTCCGCTGCCAGAGCTTTGATTCAAATAACAAGGCCGCTTCATTTGATGGATCGGCAAGGACATACTGAGTTAAAGTAAATTCCTCCCCATCCGTCTCGAGGAAGCCTAAAAGGAAAATATGCGTGCCCACTCCCTTTAATCCAGTTGTTTCAGTATCAAAAAACACGAGCGTTTCATCAGACGTAACAGCATAAGGATGTTCTTCAGACTGCTCCCATAATCCGATGGCGTCAAACAGTTCTTGAAGCTCGTAATGTCCATGTCTGTACGTAAGAGGATATGTCACAACCCGCTTGAATAATACACCGAAATCATTTTCAACAAGAGTTAGTCCTGCCTGCTGCCATTTTCCTATATAGTTCGGCACATCCGGCTTTATAAACGCAGGCTTTTCCTGCTTTGTTTCCGTCTTTTTCCCAAGCATTTTTTTCATTTGGAGTATTTTGTTTTCATAACTCATGGGAGCCACTCCATCTCATCTTTTAAAATAGTTAAGACTTTTAATACTTGTTTTTTACTATCACCAAGACTATCCTGGGCGCCTATGCAGGACGGACATCCAGATTTACAAGGACAATTTTCCACATGTTCAATTGTCCGTTCAAGCAAGGAAAGCAAAATATCATATATTCTTTCACTTAGTCCAATTCCGCCGGGATAACTGTCATAAATAAATATTGTCGGTCTGTCATTATGAACAGCTTTTACTTGCGGAACGACCGATAAGTCACTTCGATCACAATGAAGAAACAGCGGGATAAAGCTGCCCATCGCATAAGCTGCCCCATTCAATGCATCTGTCAATTGCTCCTCCGACCAGTTTTCAGGCATATCAAAGCTTACCCATGTAGCACTCGTATGCATTTCCATCGGCGGAATTGAAATCGGTCCTGATCCGATATTATCATGCGTATTAAAACGGATTTTCTTAAAAATTGTTGGAATAGCTAGTAAACCAACATCTCCGTAGCTGACCGTTGCAGACTTGTACTCAGCTGATTTGTCCTCGCTCAGTACCTTCAGTTCAACAGCGAGGTTCGCGTCTGTGAAATAATCGACCTCCACTTCGCGTACGTAAGCCTTCTTTTCCTCCCAATCGAGCTCTTCTACTTGAAACTGTGTTCCTTGATGCATATAAATCGCTTCCTCATGAAGTAATGTCATGGCGCTATATGTATCCATTTCGCCTATCACCTTATTTTGCGGCAATGTCATATCAATTATGACGACATTTTCCTGAGCCGCAGAGCGAAGGCTGATTTCATGAGCCGGAAAACGGTCGCTCATCCAGTGCCATTGTGTGCTTGTCTTAACCAGTACTCCTTCTTTCTCTAAATAAGCAAGCAGCTCCTGTACAGTAAACTCACCGTATGTGTCCGTCATAGAAAATGGCAATTCAAACGCGGCACATTTTAAATGGTCCATTAAAATGATGATATTATCCGGATTGATCCGTGCTTCTTCCGGATGCGTACCGAAAAAGTACGTCGGGTGGTTAACGATATATTGGTCCAGGGCGGTAGACTGGGCTACGTAAATGATTAGTGCCTCGTCCTGACGGCGACCTGCACGCCCTGCCTGCTGCCAGGCACTCGCAATATTCCCCGGATAGCCTGTCATAATGCAGGCCTGTAGTTGTCCAATATCGACCCCCAGCTCTAAAGCATTCGTCGAAACGACCATTTGGATAGAGCCATCTCGTAAGCCTTTCTCGATAGCCCGCCGCTCACTCGGGAGATAACCGCCGCGATAGCCTTGAATCGATTCATCCTGTATTTTTTTAGCTGTGAGTGACTTTAAGTATGTGACAAGCATTTCTACTCGAACTCTTGATTTAGCAAAAATTATAGTCTGTATGCCCGCTTCGAATAGCCTTTTGGATAAATCGCGCACCTCCAGCACTGCACTTCGGCGGACACCAAACGTCGTATTAACGATCGGCGGATTATAAAAGATGAATGTCTTCTTACCAATTGGTGCTCCTGATTTTGCAATTAGCTCATGCTTCTCGTTCGTTAAAGTTTCTGCCAGCTCTTTCGGATTTTTAATCGTCGCTGATGTACAAATAAATATTGGATTTGAGCCATAGAATGCACAGATTCGTTTCAAGCGCCGAATGACGTGTGCTACATGGCTGCCAAATACCCCTTTATACGTATGCAGTTCATCGATGACAATGTATTTTAGGTTTTCAAATAATGACACCCATTTTGTATGATGAGGGAGAATACCGGAATGCAGCATATCAGGATTTGTCATGATAATGTGACCGGCTTTTCGTATTTTTGTACGAATACCGGGAGCTGTATCTCCATCATAGGTATAGCTTAAGATCTCTTCTCCTGTCGCTTCAATCAGTTCATTCAAATCTGTTTTCTGATCCTGTGCAAGTGCCTTTGTGGGAAACAAATAAATCGCCCGGCTCGATTTATTATTGATTATTTCTTGCAAAACAGGTAAATGATAACAAAGTGATTTACCGGATGCAGTAGGAGTGATAGCAGTAAACGAGACACCACGAACCGCTTTATCAAATGCTTCTCGTTGATGCGTATATAATTGTTCAATTCCGCGTTTTTGCAGCGCACTTTTCAGCGAGGGATGCAGTTCCTCAGGAAAGGGCTCATACTCTGCAGCTTTGCCATCCAGCGTATGCCAGTGGACGATATTCTCTTTCAGTTCTTCGTCATACTGCCATGCCTGAAGCAGTTCGCTAATGGACTTTTTCTTACTAAACATGCGTACCTCCCTCCTCTACATACCGCTTTAGTGTACCTAGTGTATATTTAGTCGATTCAATAGATTGGATTAATCGTTTTTTGCTGGTAGCTTTATAAAACGATTGCACAACAAATTGTTCCATAGCATCACGCGCATGGTCGATTTGCTGCTTGTGCATATATTTCGGCTGGTTTATAGCGATCCATTCATAGGCAAGCTGCTGCCAAGTTTCAAGGAGAGTTCGTATTTCATCTGCATATGGCTTCACTTCATCAAAGAAATTAGGATCAATGTCTCGTTCTCTCATATCGTAAAAGCGCGTTGCTGCCTCATCACACGCTGCAAGAAGTTTATTTGTCATTGTAAGTAATTCCATATTGTACACCTCTAAGAATATTCATTGCTTTTAAGTGTACCAAAAACTAACCTATTTCACTACTTACAGGGGAACGTGTATTCTTTACGTCACACTTTTTTTCTGCTAAGCTAATTTTTTGATGAGCTTTTACTATCTTTTGATTAGCCTGTGCTATTTTCATCTGCAGTCCAGCACTTGCCTGTACTCGCTCATATTCCATACGCACCGTCAATAATTCTTCTATGCATTCAATAAGGTTTAGTAATCGATTAATTTTTCGCATCATTAAGCCCCCTTTTGGAAGACGTATTAGACGAAAATTAAAAAGTTCCTACACGTTTGCTAAAACTAGTCACCGTTCGCTAAAACGTATGATTTTTTGCGTAAATGTTATGGTACACTAATGTCGTAATGTAAAAGAAAGGGTGATTCCATGGCTATCCGTTATCCAAACGGAAAAGTTTATCAACCTAAACAAAATGAGTCGCCTAAAAAAAAGACCCAAAAAACAGACATATCATTCGGTAATCGAGGGAAAAGCCTAGAAGACGACTTGAATGAAACGAATGACTTTTATGTAGCAAATGGCCTAGCCAATATTTACAAGAAACCTGTTCCGATCCAAATCGTCAAAGTAGAGTATCCGAAACGGAGTGCTGCGGTAATACGCGAAGCCTATTTCCGCACGCCTTCCACGACGGACTATAATGGCGTATGGAACGGTTATTATATCGATTTCGAAGCAAAGGAAACAGAAAGCAAAACTTCGTTTCCATTGAAAAATATCCATCCGCACCAAATCAAGCATATGCAGGCTGTTGTAAATCAAAAAGGGATCGCCTTTTTCATTGTGCGTTTTTCAAAGCTGGACCGTACATTTGTTGCTCCCTTCCAGATAATCGAAAAGGCATGGCTTGATATGGAGGCCGGTGGAAGAAAATCGATTCCATTAGCTATTTTTGAGGAGTTTGCGGAGGAGCTGCCGCTAGGGTATGCTCCGCGTATCGACTACTTACAAGTCGTAAAAAAGTTTGTCGCAAACAAGTAGTTTGTGAAAGTGAGGAGAAGAAAACGTGACTGAGAGAAGACGTACACGTGAAGATATAAAAAAGGCACGTGAAATGGAAAAGAAAAAAAATCGTTCCCCTTTAAAAACATGGCTTAAACGAATTGCATTAGGTGTTGTAGCCATAGGGATCGCTCTTTTTATCGGGGGCGCCGGTCTCTTTGCCTATTATGTAAGCAAAGCACCAGACCTTGATGAAGAAGCACTGAAGGACCCTATTTCATCGGAAATTTATGATGTAAATGGAGATCTGTTTGCAACAATTGGTGCGGGTGAAAACCGTAAATATATAGATTATGAAGATATTCCACAGGAAATGGTCGATGCCATTATCGCGACAGAAGATGCGCGCTTTTTTGATCACTTTGGAATAGATATTTGGCGTCTTGGCGGAGCTGTCGTTGCCAACTTACGTGACGGATTTGGAGCACAAGGTGCAAGTACAATTACACAACAGGTAGTAAAGAACTCTTTCTTTACAAATGAAAAGAAATTGGAACGTAAAGCACAAGAGGCATGGCTTGCCATCCAGCTTGAGCGACAATATTCTAAAGAGGAAATTTTTGAAATGTATTTTAATAAAGTATTAATGTCGGGAACAGTATACGGATTTGGTACAGCGGCAGAATACTTCTACGGTAAAGAGCTTAACGAGCTTAAACTTGAGGAAATGGCTTTATTAGCTGGTATGCCGCAAAGTCCTAACAACTATAACCCGTTCAAAAACCCTGAACGTGCTGCGCAGCGCCGTGATATTGTTCTAAGCTTGATGGTACAGCACGACAAGATTACAGAAGCAGATGCAAAGGCAGCGAAGGAAACGGATGTAACAGCAGGTCTCCTTCCTGAAGAAGAGCGTAAAACGAATTTCGCATCAAAATACCCAGCATATTTAGATGTTGTCTTAGAAGAACTTGGAGAAAAAGAAAAGGAAAGTTTATTGGCAGAAGGTATTAAAGTGTATACAACACTTGACCCTGCTGCACAGGAAATTGTTGAATCTGTAATGAATGATGACAGCAACTTCCCAACAGAAACGATTCAATCAGGTATTTCTGTTATTGATACACAAACGGGAGCCATTGCTGCAATTGGAGGCGGTCGTAACTTTGAAGGCCGGCCATTCAACTACGCAGATGACTTGAAAGATCGTTCTCCAGGTTCCACATTAAAACCTCTTGTAGACTATGGGCCTGCCATTGAATATTTAAAATGGTCAACAGGAGAAACAACAGTGGATGAACCTATGAACTACAAAACTGATAAAAGCAAAAGAATCAATAACTGGGATAATAAATATCTCGGTACAATGACGGCACGAGAAGCCCTTTATACATCCCGAAATGTCCCAGCAGTACAGACTTTTAATGAAGTAGGTGCTGAAAAATCACAAGAATTCATTTCCAAATTGGGTATCGAAGTCGATCATTTAGTAGAATCTGACGCCATTGGTGGAGGTAAAGTAAACATCTCCCCTATCCAAATGGCTGCATCCTATGCTGCTTTTGGTAACGAAGGAATCTACACAGAGCCATACTCTATTTCAAAAATTGAATACCGAGATGGTTCAACTGAGAGCTTGAAGCCAAAAGCAGTTTCTGCGATGAGCGATGCTACTGCCTATATGGTAACGGATATTCTACGCGATGTAGTAAGCAGTAAGCCGAATGCTTCCGGTACAGCAGCAAATGTACCAGGAGTAGACATTGCTGGTAAAACAGGTACAACAAACTATGGTGCAGATGATTTTGCGAAATATAACCTGCCTTCTTCAGCAGTACCTGATTCATGGTTTGCGGGCTACTCGCCAAATTACTCCATTGCTATTTGGAGCGGCTATGAAAAACGCTCAGAGCCAATTACTTCTTGGGAAGAGCGTCGACTTCCGCAAAACTTATTCAAATCTATCATGACGGACTTGTCGAAAAACGTCCCGAATACGAAGTTTAAACAACCAGATTCAGTTACATCTGCGACGATAGTTGTCGGCAGTAAGCCATTAAAACTCGCGGGTAAAAATACACCATCTAACTTGAAATCAACTGAGCTGTTCGTTAAAGGAACAGAGCCAAAAGAAGTAGCAATAGAGGTAGAAGAAGAAGTCGAAATTGAAGCACCTACTGATGTGTATGCAACATATAATGATGCCAGCCAACAAATCGAATTAACGTGGTCGCATAATGCCTCCGCAGATGAAGATGATGAAGAGCCGGTAAATTATACGTATGAAGTAACAATGAAAGTTGACGATGGCGAGGCTGTCGTAATTCAAACAACCGGTGCTAAACAGGCTGTTATTCCAAACGCACAACCGGGAAGTACCTACACATTCTCTGTTGTAGCAACTGACGGTGAAAGCCGAAGTGCACCTGGAACTGTTTCCCTATATATCGAAGGAGCAGCAACAGAGACTGAGGATCCTGAAGTGGAAGAACCTGAAGTTGATGAGCCAGAGCAGCCGGGCAATAACAACGGTAATGGCAATAATGGCAACGGTAATGGTAATGGTAATGGTAATAACGGCAACGGTAGTGGTAATGGTAATAACGGCAACGGCAATGGTAATGGTAATAACGGCAACGGTAATGGCAATAATGGCAACGGTAATGGCAATAATGGCAACGGTAACGGCAATGGCAACAACCCGGATAATGGGCAAGGTGGCCAAACAGGAACAAATCCTAGCGTCCCGCCAACTACTCCAACCCCTCCATCAACTGAAGATGAAGATGAAGAAGACGGAGAAAATTAATTTCTTTTGCAGCAACTATAGTACACAAAGCCAAAGCTAATGAGTCAAAAAATAAAACAGGCAGGAAAAACAAATCGTTTTCCCTGCCTGTTTTTAATTTGTAAGCTGTTAGATGAGTCCAAGTCAATTAAATACTGCAGTCTCTCCTGTAGAAATAACGCCTAAAATAATCTCCCCATTGAAAGTAAACTATCTAAAAAGAACTGCCCTGGAAAAGCCGCTTTCATGACTTTCTGGACAGTTCTCGTTTATTTTTTCAAACGTAGCCTTGCACAACGTTTTTTCGTTTCTTTGTAGAGTTCATCCAATTGCCGATAGCAGGCATACTGGCCAGGTTTCATTTTTATGAATTCGAGGCGTTCTTTTCCGTTAATCGGATACAGCTCAAAATCACTCTCTAACGTCGCATTCTCCCCAGCTGAATTCAGCAGCAGCTGTTCATAATGCGTAATGCCTTGCTTCATTAAAACAGCCGTTTCTTTACTTCTTTCCTCATGGGCGATATGAATCTGGTCGCGAAGCTTTTCCCAGTTACTAAACCATTCATCAATAATTTCCTTTGAGATCGCTTCCTGTTTTACTTCAATCATAACTTGACCAGGCCCTTCTTTAGTCGTTTCTGTCCTTCCCTGCAATCCGAAAGCAGTGGACATTCATGACATTGAGGGTTTTGCGCCTTACAGTGGTAGCGTCCAAAGAAAATCATTTGATGATGAGCTCTACTCCAGCGTTCAATCGGCGTTTTTTTCATAATTGTCTCTTCAACTTCTAATACAGAATCTTTCCATCGGCATAGCCCCAATCTCTTGGTAATACGCTCTACATGCGTATCTACAGCCATTGCAGGTATATCAAACGCAACAGACAATACAACATTCGCTGTCTTACGCCCTACTCCAGGTAACGTCACTAATGCTTCACGATTGGCTGGAATTTCCCCATTGTATTCATCAATTAGCCTTTGGCACAGCAGCTGAATATTTTTTGCCTTATTACGGTACAAGCCGATAGAACGAATATCGCTTTGTAATTCCTCTAATTCTACGTTTAAGTAGTCCTGAGGTGTTTTATATTTTTGGAATAAATCCTTAGTGACCCGGTTAACGAGTGCATCCGTACATTGTGCTGATAACAATGTAGCAATTGTCAGCTCAAATGGATTTTCATGAACGAGCTCACAATGTGCGTTCGGAAACATCTCATCCATCACATCAAGAAATTCAAGCCATTTTGCCTTCGTTAGCACTTCATTTCCTCCTATTCACGCTCATCCAGCCAGTTATAGAACATTTCATTGGATGCTGCTGCCGGCTGGGACTGAACCGGTTGAATTGAACGTGAGCGGAACTGCTCCGCATGTTTTTCGATTTGCTGGATCGACGTAATATTTTTCTTCTTCCACTCAAACAGGATCCGGTCAATATAGCGAAGTGATACTTTTCCTGCTACGACGGCCTCCTTCAATGCAGCTTTAATGATAGATGGAGTGTGCCCATCCTTGTCCAGCCACATACCAATCGTCTCTAGCTCCATCGGCGATAATAACCGGCCAAATTCCTGTTCAAATAACGAATAAATCTCGCCTTCTTCATTTTTAGCTGTCAAGTCAACGTGCATCTGCTCTTTTTTATCCAGCAATTGTAGAACGCATTCCCATAGCGGGAATAAAGAGTATTTCTCAAAAATTTTATCACTAGCATCAATTCCCTGCGTGATTTCTAAATAGCCTTTTTGCATGAGACGCTGCATTTTCAGTGAGATATCATTTGGTTGGAAATTTGTACGCGTCGCTAAATCCTGAGGTGTCGGAAATTCTATTCCTTCCTCAAAATAGCTTAATAGATGCATAATGATTAGAGCTTCATCATCCGAAATGTTCAGCTCTTTATATAGCTGAAAAAATAAATGCGGCACAGTTACGTGCCGTTGCTGTATCCACGAACGGAGTCGGTTGTAGTCTTTTGTCATATATGGTGACTCCTTTCTTTAAGAGAATAGAGAGCGCCCGAAAGACTTGTTCGGACGCTCTCCAATTTTTATCAAATGACCTATGTAAGCCATATTGATACTAAGTTGGCCACTATATATTTCATACGCCGTTTCAAATACGCTCAGGCGTATTTGCCAACAGAATCGACTTTTTAAGGATATAGACGGTTCAACAAACGAGGGAATGGAATTGTCTCACGGATATGTTCAGTCCCTGAGATCCATGCAACCGTACGCTCAAGACCTAATCCGAAACCTGAATGCGGTACTGAACCTTGTTTTCTCAGCTCTAGATACCAAGCATAAGCATCCATGGAAAGATTATGTTCTTCTAAACGTGATTTTAATAAATCATAATCATGAATACGTTCTGAACCACCTATGATTTCTCCATAGCCTTCCGGTGCAATCAAGTCTGCACAAAGTACTACATCGTCGCGATCTGGGTGTGGCTGCATATAAAATGGCTTAATCCCCACTGGATAGCAAGTGATAAATACAGGCTTATCGTAAGCATTCGCAATGGCTGTCTCGTGAGGTGCTCCGAAGTCATCGCCCCACTGGATGTCATCAAATCCTTGCTCATGTAAGAACTTAATTGCATCATCATATGAAATACGCGGGAACGGTGCCTTGATGTTCTCAAGCTTGGACGTATCACGGCCAAGGCGTTCTAAATCAAGTTTACAATTTTTTAATACTGACTGGACAATATGTGTCACATATTGCTCTTGTACTTCTAAGTTCTCTTCAAACTCGACAAAGGCCATCTCAGGTTCAATCATCCAAAACTCAATTAGGTGACGACGTGTTTTTGACTTTTCTGCACGGAATGTCGGACCGAACGAGAAAACTTTTCCTAATGCCATCGCGGCAGCTTCCATATAAAGCTGTCCAGATTGAGAAAGGTATGCATCCTCATCAAAATATTTTGTATGGAACAGCTCCGAAGTCCCTTCCGGAGAAGAACCTGTCAAGATTGGCGGGTCCATTTTTGTAAAACCATTCTCATTAAAGAATTCGTACGTTGCACGGATAATTTCATTACGAACTTTCATGATAGCATGCTGCTTACGAGAACGCAGCCATAAATGACGGTTGTCCATAAGGAACTCTGTGCCATGCTCTTTCGGTGTAATTGGGAAATCTTCTGCTGCATGGATAATTTCAATACCCGTAACATTTAATTCACAGCCGAATGTAGAACGCTCGTCTGCCTTAACTTCCCCTGTAATATACATAGATGTTTCTTGTGTCATGCCTTTTGCTACAGCAAACAGCTCTTCTCCTACTTCTTCCTTTACGACTACGCCCTGAACAAATCCAGAACCGTCACGCAGCTGTAAGAATGCAATTTTACCGCTTGAGCGTTTGTTTGCTAGCCAAGCACCTATTTTGACTGTTTCACCGATAGATGCCGGCATGTCTTTGATCATAATCTTCTTCATAATAGTCCTCCAAAATTAGAGAGCAGCGATTAATCCTGCCATTTTGACTTAACAAATGAATCAATACGGCGTACTGCTTCCTCTAGTAATTCTAATGATGTTGCATAAGACAGGCGAATCGTAGCATCTGCTCCAAATCCTGACCCCGGAATAACTGCTACATTCGCTTCTTCAAGCAATGCTTTTGCAAATGCATCCACGGATTCATAACCCGTTTTAGCTGCTGCTTCTGATACGTCCGGTAATAAGTAAAATGCCCCTTGAGGCTTTAATACTATGAAGCCGGGAATCACAGAAAGCTGTGGATAAATTTTTTCAAGACGTGATTCGAATGCTTGACGCATTTCTTCCACTGCTGCCTGTGAGCCGTTATATGCTTCCACAGTAGCATATTGGGCTGTTGTAGTAGCATTGGAAGTTGAATGTGACGCCAAGTCTGTCATTGCGTTAATGATATCCGCATTTCCCGCCGCATACCCGATACGCCAGCCTGTCATAGAATGCGATTTCGCTACCCCGTTTACAACAATTGTACGAGCTTTCAATTGCTCTGAAATTTGAGCGATAGAAAAATGTTCCACACCATTGTAAACAAGTTTTTCATAAATTTCATCTGAAATGATTAAAATATCTTTCTCCTCTGCTACTTTTGCCAATGCTTCCAACTCGTCACGAGAATAGATCATGCCTGATGGGTTAGACGGAGAATTGATGATAACCGCTTTTGTTTTTTCCGACACAGCATCTGCCAATTGCTGCGCAGTAATTTTATAGCCCTGCTCTGCTGTTCCTTCTACATATACCGGTACACCGCCAGCCATTTTCACCTGTTCCGGATATGAAACCCAATAAGGAATTGGAATAATGACTTCATCGCCCTCGTTGAGGATTACTTGAAATAGTGTATATAATACATGTTTTGCCCCAACGCCTACCATGATTTCATTTGCTTTGTATGTAAGGTGGTTGTCACGTGCAAGTTTGTCGATGATTGCCTGCTTTAATACCGGTAATCCTCCAGCAGGTGTATATTTCGTTAATCCCTTGTTCATCGACTCTACTGCTGCATCTAAAATATTTTGAGGTGTATTGAAGTCCGGCTCGCCCGCTCCTAAACCAATTACGTCGATGCCTTGCTCTTTTAGCTCCTTGGCTTTTGCGGTAATCGCCAATGTTGAAGATGGTGTTAAAGTTTTTACTCGATTAGCTAATAGTTCTTTCAATGAAATCGTCTCCTCTATAAATTCGATATGCGTTTCCACCATTGTCCGTCTTCAAACAAAATATACACATAATTTAGCTTGTCAGCGTCGTTCAGATAAGTGATCTCCCATACAGCGCCCGCTTCCTCATAGCCTAATTTTGCATGAAGTATTTCTTTTACATTCGTCTCATCATTTACCACTGATAACGCTTGCTCTTTTGTAACGCCGTCCTGCAAATAGACTTCCTGAATCAGATTCTCTTCAAGGCTGATTGGAACAAAAATTGCTTTCTCCTTACCGTATTCGTCTACCCCGAATACCGTAACGTACGGCTTATTGCCATTGTAGACATAACTGTCTGAAACAACTGCCAGAGACTTGGAGGTGATGGCCAAGTCTTCAGCCTGCTGTTTCTTTTCGTTAAATGGCGCATCGGCTTTCCAGAGTACGAAAGAGGTAATGACAAGTACCAACGATAAGGTAAAAATGACACCGAAAATGATCCAGTTCTTCATCCTTCCACCTTCTTCTGTGCTACTGCCGAATAATGTTTATCAATTCGCTTCATCTTGCTTACCTGCTTTCCTTCCTCATCGTTCATTATTATACCAATCTTCAAGTTCCAATACCATAGTAGCCAGAGATAGTTTTTGTACAGAAATCGGCGGTAATGCACGAATAAACTCAAGCCCATACGATTTAGTTTCGATTCTGCGGTCAAGTACAATGAAAACACCTTTATCTTGTGACGACCGGATTAAACGACCAAACCCTTGTTTGAAACGTAAAATGGCTTCAGGAAGGGATAGTTCTGCAAATGAATTCTGCCCTTTTGCTTGTAAATAGCCTGCTCTCGCTCTAAATGTTGGCTCGTCGGGTGAGGAAAATGGCAGGCGCACAACAATAACAGACGCCAGTCCATCTCCCGGCACATCGACTCCTTCCCAGAAGCTGTTTGTACCAAATAGAACGGATTGATTAAACTTCTGAAAAGCTTTTAATAAACGCATTCGGCTGCCTGCTGTCACTCCCTGGGCAAACAACATGTAATCTTCAAGCAACCCGCTCTCCTGGATGAGCTCTACTGTTTCCCGAAGCATCTGCTGCGAAGTGAAAAGCACAAAGCATCTTCCTTCTGTTGTCCTTACTGTTTGCGTAACGGCATGAGCAACCGCTTCGATATAGTCTGATTGGCTGACAGACTGAATATCCGGCATATCGGTTACAACAAAGGCCTTCGCTCCATTGAAATAGGAAGGCGGCGCCTGCAGCACTTCTAGCTTCACGTCTCTTGAAATACCTAATTGATCCGTAATGAAATACATATTGTGAGGTACCGTCATTGTCCCGGAAGTCCAAACTATCCCTACTTTGTTTCGGTAATGGCTAAATAGCCGCTCAATGATGGAAGTTACCTGAATCGGTTTTTTCATTAACTGAATGGAGCTTGGCATACTGCGTTTATCAACTTCTACCCATGTTGAGTAGTGGTCATTTGAACGCAGGAACACATCGTCCCACTGGGCTATGGCAAGTTTGTATTCACGTACCCAAAAACGCCACTCATCCAGAAGATAGACATGCTCCGGCGCCAAATCATCCACACTGCTTTCAAATTGTGTTGCCACTTCCTCTGCCATGTCAATCCAACGTTGTACAGCCGATGAAAATTGCTCGAACTGTGTTCGGTCAATTGCGAGCTCGTCTAAAAAGAACGATATTTTCATCTCTCGCTTGTTGATTGAGTGCAGCTTCTGCATAAGCAACTGCATAAAGTGTTGCATTACTTGATCAAATTTAGTCATCATTTGCATAAAGTTCTTTTCTAATCGCTGCATTACTTGTAATGGGACACGGTGTGACTTAACTGCCGCACGCTGCAGCTTAGTAAATTGGGCATCATCCGTATACAATCCTATTTGTCCAAAAATATATTTCCAGCTTTTAAAAGAAAATAATTTTTCATCATGGGCGATGGCTGCCTGGATGAATTGATGCGCTTCATCAATTACCCATCCCCCAATCTCTTGAAATAACGGCGTTTGGCGTACAAGGTCAGCCAGCATCATAGCATGGTTCGTTAAAATAATATCTGACTGCTCTGCCTTTGCAACCGCCCGCTCATAAAAATCAAATTCTCTCTGAATCATACGGGAATTTTCAGTTTTTCGGATTTTTTCTAAAAACAACTGTCCGCCGCCTGATACATTGAGTTCATCCAGATCCCCTGTCTCTGTTTTTGAAAGCCATACGAGTACCTGCAAGATAACCAATGTTTCGTCATAGGAGTCATCATGCATGATAGAGAGCTGTGAAAAGCGCGCTACATCAACATAATGACTCATGCCTTTTAAAAGCGCGACGCGGATCTTGTCACCTGTAATCCGCTCCAGGCGTGGAATCTCTTCCTGTATAAGCTGATCCATCAAATGGGACGTATACGTACTGATCCCTACCTTGCGATTAGACTTACGTACATAATGATAGATAGGAAGAAGATAAGCGAGCGTCTTTCCAATTCCTGTCGATGCTTCAATAACAACTTCTGTTTGTCCATTCAGGCTATCCCACACATGGTCCATCATCTGGAATTGCTGGGGCCGTTCTTCGAAGTTTGGTACTTTTTCTTGTAATCTTTCCATCTTTTCTACCCGGGCGGCAGGATAAGGAAGTGTTTCTGATCCTGCTTCTATCGTCCTGGATGGTTTTCTTATCGCTAATTTATTATAGAAAATATGGTGTTCATAATGTTCAACCTTACTACGTTTCAGCTGCAAAGCATCGAAAAATAATTGTGCAAGGTTTGACTTCAGTCTGAATGAGCGCTTATGCATCTGCTGTAAAGTAGTAAGCGGCAATTTTAATAGCTCCTGCCAACATGCTTTTAGAAGCATAGCAGTAGCTTTTGCGTCATCATCAGCTCTATGTGCTTTTTCTAAAGGAATCCCGAGCTCGCTTGCCAAATCTCCTAATTTATAGCTTAAAGCTGTCGGAAAAACGATTTTTGCGAGTTCCACCGTATCAATCGTTTTCCCGTGCCACTGTGATAAACCTGCCCGCTTGAATTCAGCCTGCAGAAAGGGGAGGTCAAAGTCTGCATTGTGGGCGACAAAAACTGCTCCATCGAGTAATTCATATATTCTATCAGCATGTGCTTCAAACGGAAGGGCATCTTGTACATCTTCATCTGTAATATTCGTCAGATCCTGAATAAAAAGCGGAATCGGGCGCCCCGGGTGAATGAATGATGTAAAAGTCTTCTCAATACACCAATCCTTCATTATCACAATCGCGATCTGAATCATTCTGTCTCCATTGGCGGGGTTATGACCCGTTGTTTCTAAATCGACAATTGCGTATTTTTGACTTTCCATCATTGCTCTCAACTCACAGTTCTCATAATTATATGCGCATTTTATCATAGAACGCTTTCTCCGGTCATGCCATACATCTAATTAAAAGCGAAAAGTGCAGTTAAAGTCGACTTCCGACTTCTCTGCACCTATTCCCTGTCATCACTATTTTAAATATTCATGTAGCCATTGGGACTTAACCAACAGCAGCTTTTCTTTTAACACCCCATAGTTCCGCTCCTGTGCAAAAATCCTATTACGGAAATAATCAGTTATTTCACTTTCACAACTGACTGCCTCTTGCTCGATGCAGCGTTCCACACTTTTACAAAGCTCTCGTATATCCTGCTTTGTGATCGTCTCTTTTTCTAATTGTTCATAATAAAAGGTCAGTTCCTGCTGCAAATAATATCGGCCGTCTATTTTAGCTGAAAACTCTTTATCCGGCTGAAAGAGGAATCGTTTAATGAACCTATTCAGTTTCCCCATTGTATATTTGCCGCCCATCTTCATCCCCCTAGTTACTTATTATGTATTAGTACGCATACCCCTTACGTTTGTTTCAAATGATTTTCTTTAATTCTGTCTATACAATGACAAGGAATTCATTAATTTACAAGAAAGCCGTGTAAAAACTATTCATGTTGTTTAAGAAATATGGTCAATCTCTTCAGTATTCGAGCTATATTGTCTAGTAAAAGGCACTATTACTGGACAATTTATGCCCTCTATCATATGTCGTGCTGTATTTACTAGGTGATTAAATGATTTACATCAAAAATTGAGCATTGATATCTTTCACCCCTCCCTACATATAGAGTGAAGTTTATGATGGTTCAATCTTATTAAATTAACGACCTCTATTTTTGTTTTGTATTTTCTTCTCTCTAAAGATATGCTAAATTGCTTATGTTTTTGCAATAACATAAATCGGGAGTATTAACTCGGAGCAAACTGTGTGCTAAAAATCCTCTACGTTCCTACAATACAAAAAAGCGTTACCCCAAAGGGTAACGCTTGATTATTTATAGTTCGAGCAGGGGCTCATCTTCCCTGCTCTATAGCAAAAGCTTCCCAGCAAGTCCGTGCTGTTAGTGGATGCTTTTGTTGTAAAGCCAATGCTTTACATAGGTTGTTTGGCACCTAAATACTATCTTAACATAAAATTTATCACCTGACAATGCACCAGCGGTTTAATAGCCCTATATTGCGAAACTACTGACAAATATAAAAAATCGCCGAAAATCTTGCTTCCGAAGAGGTTTTCACTATGAAATCTGCTTTTCTTTTTTAAACACCCATTTCCTCTGTACTACAAAAGCTAATAGAAACAAGGTCGTATCAACAAGTATCTTTAAGATGATCTCCCCGTTCTGAAGCCATTCACTATATAGCAGCTGAACCGAACCAGCAGAAGTGATCATAATGAAAACAGCCAATAAATAGTATCTATAAAGGGATTTCCTGGACCCGCTTTTAAAGACAGTATGGCGATTTATATAATAATTAAAGAGAGATGATAAAAGTCTCGCCAGAATAGTAGCGATAATCAGAAACGACATAGGTGCTACAATCTTAAATACTTTAGCAAATAACATAAATAATACTAAATCGATTAAAAAAGAGGCGCCACTTGTCATGGCGTATAGAAAAAATACCTTATATACCTGGAAGGAATCATGTAATGGGCGAAAATGTGATGACTTATTCCCCTCCAAATAGACTGTATCAATCGGGACTTCCACAATTGGGATTTTCAAGTCTTTTAATTTCGCCAGCACGTTCATCTCGTACTCAAAGCGTTCTCCCTCAATTGACAAAAGCTGCGGCAAATATTTTGTTGGAATTCCTCGAAGGCCTGTTTGTGTATCGCTTAAGCGCGTACGCGTCATGATACGATAAATAATTTTCGTGCATTGGTTACCAAATCGCGAGCGAAGAGGAACATTTTTATGCGAAAAATCTCGAGACCCTAAAATAAGAGCATCATCAGATTCATTTAGTGAGTGAATAATGTTCATAATGTCCTTTGTAAGATGCTGCCCATCCGCATCAATTGTAACAACTCCCCGTAATTCCGGATGCTCATTGTAAATATAATGAAAAGCCGTTTTCAGCGCTCGCCCTTTTCCTTGATTAACCGCGTGGCGCAATATCGTTACTTGCCGAAAAGTATCTAGCTTATTGAAGGCATAGCTTGCATCACTGCCGTCATCCACCACTATAATCGGACCCGTGTGTACTTGTACAAGTTCTTCAATTACTCGAATGGCTTTTTCATCTGGTTGATATGCCGGCATTATGATTCCGATTTCATTCATTTTGTCACCATCCTTCAATACTGTACTATCCTATTACCCAACCTCTTCAAAACATATTCAATCTGTGACAACTTATTGATATGTATCTATTTCCTTATTTTCACCAAAATAGCGTGATGGTACACTAGTAGTTAGTTTATTAAATATAGAGGAATATTATGCGCATTCAATTAGCTTGTTACCTGCTTTTACTATTAAGTCTACCGTTAATACTAGCCAGCTGGCTGCCAAACGATGGGTATGACGCCCCATATATTTTGATTTTGGGAACGAAAGTAAATGAAGATGGTACTCCATCCGTTTTGCTGAAAAGTCGTTTAGATGCCGCAATCGCTTATGAAGATGATGATGTAACGTATATTGTGAGCGGTGCCGGGGAAGCAGATGTGATGAAAACCTATTTGCTGGAAAACGGCATTGAAGAAAAAAATATCATGGTAGAAGATCAAGCCGCCAATACATATGAAAACATATTATTTTCCGTTGAATTGCTACCAGAGGATCACGCTTCTTTTACGATTATTTCAAGTGACTTTCATGTATATCGCGCACAAGCCATGGCCTCATCTCTTGGATACAATGTACATGTAGTAAGTGCCAAAACGCCTTTTTTAGACCGTTTCTATTGGCAGATCAGGGAAGTAGCTGCCCTCGTAAAATACTGGATTATTGGATATTAAAAGGGCTGTCTGAACGCTAGTTCAAACAGCTCTTAAAACATAATTGGCAAAAATTCAGATTTAAACCTATCATTCTTCCGCAGCCAGATTTTCAATATATCACGATGTGTGAGTAATTTTCGGCGTCGCTGGAATCTTTTCTTTACGTCCAAAAGGCTCTCCAGCAGCATCCGTGTTTCCGGGAGACATTCATCCGGCTCTACCAGCACATCCAATGCAAAATTGATGAGACCCGCGCTTTGAACAGAGGCAAGCAATTTTGCAAACAACTGCCCCATCTCTACTATGCTTTCTTCTACTTCTAATTCCATCAGTCGAAATAGAGAATCTTCTATTTCGTTTTCCAGTGCTGCTAGATTTGTTTCCATTCTACCCCTCCTATAGTCCCCAATTATAGCAAATATCGGCCTAGTGAGCGAATTTCGTGTTTAAAAAGGGACGCCCTCCATTTACTGCAGGCCCCCCTTCTCTTTAATAATTTATCATTATTTACTTTTTATGAATTGCCTTACCAAATACAGCACTCGCCGCATCACCGATATGCTCGCTTACTGTTGGATGCGGGAAAATCATACGCGCTAGGTCCTTGACAGAACCCCCCGTAACTTTAGCAGCCAGCATGGCATTGATCATCTCAGTGGCGCCGTCTCCTACAACGCAGGCACCATAGATATCCCCTTCCTGACTTGCGACAAACTTCATAAATCCTTGCGTATTCCCCTCCAATAATGCTTTCGGGTTTGTCGGCAAATACATCTTTGTCACAATGGCGTCTGCCGGTGCTTCGTGCTCCAGCATGCCGAATGTGGCAATTTCCGGATGAGTATATACACACCTTGGAATTTCTTGTTGATTAATGACCCGAGGATATTTCCCTAAAATATAATCGACAGCATGAATTCCTTCTGCGCTCGCAGAGTGTGCCAGCTGGAACCCTCCAACTAGATCCCCAATGGCAAAAATATCTGGAATGCTTGTTTCATAATGATTGTTTACAGAAATCAACCGCCCATCCATTGCCAGGTTCAGTTCCTTGGCAATTTCTATATTCGGCCTGCGTCCCGTAGCAAATAATAGATTTTCATAGGTAAAAATACCTCGTGAAGTATGGATCTCACGGCCACGTATCTCTTCGAATTTAAAATCCGTAATCAGCTCGATTCCAAGTTTCTTCATATTCTCCCTAATGATAGGCCGGGCATCGGGCTCTTCTGTCTGCAAAATTTCATTGCTATGGTTCAATACAGTAACCTTTGTTCCCATTGGCGCTAGAGCAAAGGCCATCTCAATAGCAATGACTCCACCGCCGATTATCGTCAGCTGCTTTGGCAGTTCCTTAATATCGAAAAAAGTATCTGTCGTATAATAATCAGCCGTTTCAATTCCTTTGAATGGCGGGACGAAAGGATGACTGCCTGTTGCCAGAATGACTTTGTTTGCCTTGAATGATTCCTCACCTACCGATATGATTCGATCCTCAGACACTTTTGCTTCTCCATAAATAAGGTCAATTTGCGCATTTTCAACAAAGCCCTCAATATTTCGCAGTAGTTCCTCAATCACTGCATCCTTGCGTCTCATTAACTTGGGAAAATCAATATTAATTGTAGGTACCGTAATGCCCCAATCCGTTCCACGGCGGATTTCCTGCACCAATTTACTATGCTCAAGCATGATTTTCGAAGGAATGCAGCCAACATTATAACAGGCGCCGCCCACTTTATTTCTTTCTACAAGCACTACCCGCAAGCCGCTTTTTGCTGCATGGATAGCAGCAATATAACCACCTGGCCCAGCACCGATAACAGCTAAATCATACATAGTCATTTAAGATCACCTCGTTTTTACGATACCATTTGCTGCCTCTAAATGCCAACGACACTCCCAATTATTTACCATTTTTTGTCATAATCTGTTTATATAATCGACATTGTCCAATATTCAATATTCCGTTAGTAACTTTATACATGAACAAAACGTATTACATACTAAATCAATTGTGTCATTATGTGCTTACATTCTTTGGCAAGCTAATTAGACCTTTCTACAAAAAAACGGCTCCCCATAGGGAAGCCGTTCAGA
>JAPSKP010000127.1:3932-6996 GCA_031181585.1 Lysinibacillus sp. | reverse complement strand
GAAGCGGAATTGATTGATGATCGATACGAGAAATTTAGAAAAATAGGGGAATTCATTGAAGAAGAAGTAAACTAATTGAGCATGATGGGCTAATTCAATAATTTGAAAATAAAGCCAGCAAAATGACAAAATCCTAAATGGGTTTTGTCGTTTTTTTAAGAAGAATACTGATTGGATATAGGGGTACTACTAGAGATCCTTACTCATGCCCGAGTCGGACGGTTTAGCATATAAACCACAGAGCTGATACAACTTATATTATGGTTAAATATTTAACGTTCTCTACTGATAACCTATCATGATAAACAAGGATCTTTATTAGTATTCTTATCAAGGAATTTAATCGATGGATAGGTTTATGATTTCAATTAATTTCATATTATAGAGATGCTCGTTTTTTTTTCGGAATAAGGGTAGAATATTAACAAAGATTAGTTAATAATTTAATTTTTGAATCTTTCCCCAGCTTTTGTTCTATTTGTAAAATTATCGTTATACTTTTTTGAAATGCTCACAATCATTTCGTTTTATGCTAATGTGTGTAATAAGAGGATATATTAGGAGGTTCTTTACGCAATGAAGAGAATTGCCGTATTAACAAGTGGGGGAGATTCTCCAGGAATGAATGCAGCCATTCGTGCTGTAGTACGTAAAGCGAATTTCCATGGCGTGGAAGTAATGGGGGTTTACCATGGATATGAAGGGTTTATCGAAGGCAGAATGGAGCTGTTGGATTTAGGTTCTGTAGGTGGAATTATCCAACGTGGCGGGACAAAATTATTTTCCTCTCGCTGTCCTAAATTCAAGGAAGAACAATATCAATTGCAAGGTATTGAGAAAATGAAAGAAGCAGGAGTAGAAGGCCTTGTTGTAATTGGGGGAGACGGTTCCTACAGAGGTGCTATGGAACTTACAAAAAAAGGCTTCCCAAGTGTAGGTGTTCCAGGAACAATTGATAACGATATTCCGGGTACCGAATACACAATCGGCTTTGATACAGCACTGAATACCGTCATTGAATCAATTGATAAAATTCGAGATACCGCAACTTCACACGAAAATTCTTTCGTTGTCGAGGTGATGGGCAGAGATGCTGGTGATATCGCTTTATGGGCAGGACTAGCAGCTGGTGCTGAATCAATTTTGATTCCTGAAGAAGACTACGATATCGATGACATTGTAGCTCGTATTGAACACGGTATTGCCCGTGGTAAAAAGCATAGCATCATCATTGTGGCTGAAGGCGTAATGGCTGGAAATGAATTGGCGAAAATTTTAAATGAAAAGGCAAACATTACGACAAGAGTATCGGTTCTTGGTCATATCCAGCGAGGCGGATCACCTTCTGCCCGAGATCGGGTGCTAGCAGGACAATTTGGGGCTAAAGCTGTAGAAGTGCTGCTTGAAGGAAGAAGTGGAAGGGCAGTCGGCATCAAAAATCATCAGGTTTATGACTATGACTTGGAAGAAGCATTTTCGAACAAGCATAAGGCAGACTTAAGTCTATACACATTATCAAAAGAACTTTCAATATAACTAAAGTAAACGGAGAGAAGACTATGAGAAAAACAAAAATCGTTTGTACTATAGGTCCAGCCAGTGAATCGAGTGAAACACTTACCAAATTAATGGAAGCAGGAATGAATGTAGCAAGATTGAACTTTTCCCACGGGAATCATGAGGAACATGCAGTCAGAATTGCAACAATTCGTGAAGTGGCGCGAAAACTGAATAAAACTGTAGGGATCTTATTAGATACGAAGGGCCCTGAAATTCGTACACATACGATGGAAAATGGTGAACTGCATCTTAAGCAAGGACAAGTAATCGACATTTCGATGACAGAGGTCATAGGAAATGAAAACTGCTTCTCTGTTACGTATGAAAGCTTAATTGAAGATGTAGACCAAAACGACCGCATTTTATTGGATGATGGGTTGATTGAACTCCGTGTACTCGCAAAGGATCTTGAAAAAGGGTTAATCCATACAGTTGTTGAAAATGCCGGTCTTTTGAAAAATAAAAAAGGCGTCAACGTACCGGGTGTATCTGTAAAACTTCCTGGAATTACCAAAAAAGATGCCCAGGATATTTTATTCGGTATCGAGCAAGGTGTTGATTTCATCGCTGCATCCTTTGTTCGTACTGCTAAAGACGTTCTTGAAATCCGTGAATTGCTTGAACAAAATAATGGTAGCCATATTCAAATCATTCCTAAAATCGAGAACCAAGAGGGTGTCGATAATATTGATGAAATTATCCAAGTCTCGGATGGTTTAATGGTCGCCCGAGGGGATTTGGGGGTTGAGATTCCGGCAGAAGAGGTCCCGCTTGTTCAAAAAACACTAATTAAAAAATGCAATTCAGTAGGTAAACCCGTTATCACCGCGACTCAAATGTTGGATTCGATGCAGCGCAATCCACGTCCAACACGCGCAGAAGCAAGTGATGTTGCCAATGCAATCATAGATGGAACAGATGCCATCATGCTTTCCGGTGAAACAGCTGCCGGACTTTATCCGGTTGAATCGGTCATTACGATGAATAAAATTGCGGAGTATACAGAGAACTCGCAAGATTATCGAGCGATTGTAAACATGCGCAGTAAAGAAAGAGGAGCTACAATGACGGAGGCTCTTTCCCAAGCAGTTGCTTATACATCCATAAACCTTGGCGTAAAATCCGTACTTGCACCTACGGCAAGTGGTACAACCGCTAGAATGATCGCAAAATATCGTCCTGGCGTGCCTATTATCGCAATAACGAATATTCCATCGACAGCACAAAAGTTAACTCTTGTGTGGGGCGTAACACCGATCGTTACACCGAAAGTCACTACAACTGACGAGATCTTGGAGTTATCAGTGGATGAATCATTGAAGCACGGCTACGTAGACCATGGAGATGTCGTGATCATCACTGCTGGGGTTCCAGTTGGCGAGGCAGGTACGACTAACTTAATGAAGGTCCATGTGATTGGTGACTTATTGGCAAAAGGGCAAGGTGTTGGTAAGCTTTCGGTTGTTGGTAAGGCAATTGTAGTGAAAAACGCTGAAGAAGCACG
>JAPSKP010000127.1:0-3832 GCA_031181585.1 Lysinibacillus sp. | reverse complement strand
TTCCATTTACAAGAAAGTTGTTTAAGCCTGCAATCTACTACTGGTTAAGAAATAAATTGAAAAATGGACAAATGTTCATTATTCATAAATAGATTTTTGTTTAAGTTTCACTGCAATCAACAATAGGAATGGGCTGATTAATATTCCGTAAACACCGAACAATAAAATGGAGGCGGCACTGATAAAGAAAGTATGTACCGTTCTTAGATGGAAAGTAGAAGCCCATAATAATGATTCTGCGATTTGCCGTGTTAGCTGTATAAAAATATATAGAATAATCAAAGAGAAGCAAAGAAATTTTTCTCCAAGTACGAAGAAGTAGATAGCGATCGGGATGAGGAATAAGCCGATTCCGAAAAACGGAAGAGCGTCCGCCAAAGAAATTAAAAAGGACTTGCTGATAGGATGTTCGAACTGCAACAAAGCCAGTCCACCGCTTAATAGTAAGAAGGTTATGATAAACAGTTGAAACTCAACATAGAGAAAGTACCCAAAAAGACCTGTTGCCTTAGAAAAATAGCCTTTCCATTCTTCACGATATTGTTTTGGAACATAAACGAAAAACCAATACCTATTTTTTCTGGATTCGAATATGGAGAAAAAGAACGCAACGATAAAAATAAAAAGTTCGATAATATAGGACAAGATATCTTGCAGGACATTTGCAATGCCCATGATGGCGCCATCGATATAAGATAGCGACTTATTGAATACAGTTTCTAATAATATGTGGTCACCCGAATTAAGAATATCCAAGTTTTGAACTTGTACCTTTACTTCAGGGTAAATAGAGATAATGCTCTGGACAGTCATAAAAAAGAATACATAAGTCGAAAGAAATATTAATATGGAAATCAAGATAGCACTTAATATGTATGGCATTCTTAACCGCTTATGAAAAAAGTTGATGATAGGGAACAAAAAATAGGCGAAAAATATGGCTATAGATACAGGTAATATAAGCCATAATATAACAAAGTATAAAATTAATAGTAGATATTTAAGGTTTTTTTTATACGGAATAACGTTCTTTTTGCTTGTTTGCAAAATTCCCACCTCTATTCGATGTAATTCATATGTCACTTGTAACGTTTTTTTCTTCTTTAAACATATTTTTCATTAAATAATCACTTTTTTCTTAATTTCACCTAATTTCATTCACAAAGACGTCAAAATTTATTATAATATGAGATGTAAGCGATTTACTTATAGGTTCATATGAGCAGAATTATTTGGGTGCTGCAAAAAGAAAGCACTTACAACTAAAATATTTTAAAAGAGGGAGCGATTTTTTATGACAGCAACACGCGGTTTAGAAGGTATCGTAGCTGCAGAAAGTAAAATCAGTTCGATTATCGATGACACACTTACATACGTTGGATATGATATTGATGATTTAACTGAAAATGCTACATTTGAAGAGGTAGTATATTTACTTTGGCATACACGTTTACCGAAAAAAGACGAGCTAGCAGAGTTAACTAAAGAATTAGCAGAAAATGCTGAAGTACCTCAAGCTATCTTTGACCAATTCAAAACATACCCATTAGATACAGTACATCCAATGGCAGCTCTTCGTTCTGCGATTTCATTATTAGGTGTTTTTGATTCAGAAGCAGATGAAATGTCTCCTGAAGCAAACTACCGTAAAGCAATCCGCCTACAAGCTAAAATTGCTACTGTAGTTACTGGTTTCTCCCGTATCCGTAAAGGTTTGGAACCAATTGCACCAAAACCTGAATTAGGATATGCTGCAAACTTCTTATATATGTTACATGGTAAAGAACCAGCACCTATCGAAATTGAAGCATTTAACAAAGCTTTAGTTTTGCATGCTGACCATGAATTAAACGCTTCAACATTTACAGCTCGCGTTTGTGTAGCTACATTATCAGATGTTTATTCAGGAGTTACTTCCGCAATCGGTGCTTTAAAAGGGCCTCTACACGGTGGAGCAAACGAGCAAGTTATGAAAATGTTATCTGAAATCGGTTCACTTGATAATGTTGAATCATATATTCAAACGAAATTGGATAATAAAGAAAAAATTATGGGCTTCGGTCACCGCGTATACCGCAAAGGCGATCCACGTGCAAAACATTTGCGTGTAATGAGCGAAAAGTTAACTAAATTAACTGGTAAACCAGAACTATATGAAATGTCAGTGAAAATCCATGACATGATCGTTGGGCAAAAAAATCTTCCTGCAAACGTAGACTTCTTCTCAGCATCAGTTTATGATTCATTAGGAATCGAACATGACTTATTCACACCAATCTTTGCAGTTTCTCGTACTTCAGGGTGGATTGCACATATCTTAGAACAATATGCGAATAATCGCTTGATTCGTCCTCGTGCAGAATATGTTGGACCTGGAATGCAAAAATACGTTTCAATCGAGGAAAGATAATTTTTATAATATATGTTAAAATTGTCTAGGACTGTGAAATCACAGTCCTAGATTTATGAAAATAGGGAGGCAACATCTATATGTCTAAAATTGCAGTAGAAAACGGTGTACTTCAAGTACCAAATAATCCAACTATTCCTTTCATCGAAGGCGACGGAATTGGTCCAGATATCTGGGTTGCAGCATCTCGCGTAATCGATGCAGCTGTTGAAAAAGCTTATAATGGCGAAAAGAAAATCGAGTGGCTAGAAGTACTTGCTGGTGAAAAAGCATTCAACCAAACTGGTGAATGGTTACCACAAGAAACTTTAGATAAAATCAACGAATACTTAATTGCTATTAAAGGTCCTCTTACAACTCCAATCGGTGGCGGTATCCGTTCTTTAAACGTAGCATTGCGTCAACAACTTGACCTATATGTATGTTTACGTCCAGTGCGTCACTTCGAAGGTGTACCTTCTCCAGTTAAAAAGCCAGAAGATGTTGATATGGTAATCTTCCGTGAAAATACTGAAGATATCTATGCTGGTATTGAATATGCTCAAGGTTCAGAAGAAGTGAAAAAAGTTATCAACTTCTTAAAAGAAGAAATGGGCGTAAACAAAATCCGTTTCCCAGAAACTTCAGGTATCGGTATTAAACCAGTATCGGTTGAAGGAACTGAACGTTTAGTACGCGCTGCTATCGAGTACGCAATCAAACATAACCGTCCTTCTGTAACTTTAGTTCACAAAGGGAACATCATGAAATTCACTGAAGGTGGATTCAAACAATGGGGTTATGATTTAGCTGAGCGTGAATATGGCGATAAAGTATTCACTTGGGATCAATATGACCGCATCAAAGAAGCTGAAGGTGTAGAAGCTGCTAATAAAGCTCAAGACGAAGCTGTAGCTGCTGGTAAAGTAATCATTAAAGATTCTATCGCTGATATCTTCTTGCAACAAATTTTAACTCGTCCAAATGAGTTCGACGTAGTAGCTACAATGAACTTAAATGGTGACTATATTTCTGATGCATTAGCTGCGCAAGTTGGTGGTATCGGTATCGCTCCTGGAGCTAACATCAACTATGTAACTGGACACGCTATCTTCGAAGCAACTCACGGTACAGCTCCTAAATATGCTGGTCAAGACAAAGTAAACCCATCTTCAGTATTACTTTCTGGCGTATTAATGCTTGAGCACTTAGGATGGCAAGAAGCTGCAGATTTAATTACTAACTCTGTAGAAAAAACAATCGCTTCTAAAGTTGTAACTTATGACTTTGCACGTTTAATGGATGGTGCTACAGAAGTTAAATGTTCTGAATTCGCTAACGAATTAATCAAAAATCTTTAATTCATAGCAATGTTAAAATGATAATTTAAATAAAAGGGTAGCTTTTAAGATTAAAGTAGAAATACTTTATGAATTATTAGCT
>JAPSKP010000126.1:3735-7071 GCA_031181585.1 Lysinibacillus sp. | reverse complement strand
AATCACTAAAAATATATTGACATAGTATTCTTTAATGATTTAAAGTGTTAAAGTAAAGGCGCTGAGATAGAAGGAGAATGACATGAGAACTTCATACATACAAGCATCAGTAGGACTTTACAGCAACTATTTCCTGCTCGGAATGGTTAATATTATTCTATCATCCCATATGGCATACTTAACGGAACAATGGGATACAGACCGGACAGGTGTCAGCTACATTATTGCCGCAATTGGTTTTGGTAAATTGCTTTCATACAGCAGCTTTGGCATTTTGTCGGATAAAATAGGGCGGAAACCGCTGTTGATTTTTGCTAGTATTGCGATGGCTGTCTTTGCAATCGGCATACCACTTACAACAAATTATGATGCGGCACTCATCTTTGCTATTCTAGCTGGTTTTGGAAACGCAGCGATGGATGCAGGGTCTTACCCGGCACTTGTAGAAATGTTCAAGAAAAAAGCAGGCTCGGCCAATGTAATGGTGAAAGCTTTTATGGCTGTTGGGGCAATCCTTTTACCATTTATCATTTTATTTTTAAATGAAAATGAGCTGTTTTACGGCTATGCATTTTATTTGTTAGCTATTATTTATGTTATCAATCTATTGATATTAATTTGGTCCAGTTTCCCAAAACAAGGAGAAGTATCTGAGGCCTTTGAGGTAGATGGAGAGCTGGAAACAAACAGCCAGCAGATAACACCTAATTTTTGGGCTGAGGGGATTGCACTAATCGTCATTGGATTTACCTCTACCGCATTATTTACAGTTGCACAAATTTGGCTGCCAAGCTATGGGGAACAGGTCATAGGCTTAGCAGTTACCGATTCGGTCAAGTTATTGAGCTATTATAGTATGGGCTCGTTACTATCGGTGCTGATCTTGGCATTTGTGCTGAACAGGCTGATTCGGCCTGTTACGGTGCTCATTATCTATCCGATTTTGACGGCTCTGACCGTTATGCTTATTTTGACATTGAAAGATCCTTCTTTGATGGTAGTCGGATCATTTTTGTTAGGGTTTTCAACTGCAGGCATTTTACAGCTGGCTATCACGATTATGACAGAGCTGTTTTGGCGTAAGAAGGGGACTGTTACCGGCCTTGTTGCTACAGCCTCAAGTGTTGCAGCAGTTGCATTACCGATTGCGACAGGGTTAATCGCAAAAAGAGGGGATATTGCCCATATCTTTATATTTGATGGCTTTGTTGCGGTCATCGGGATTGTTGCCGCTTGTATCGTTCGGTACCGGTATATGAGCTTAGTCAAATAGCTGTTTATTATGTAAAAACGCCGCTGCATGGTGCAGGGCGTTTTTCTATTTATCCGCTGGAAATGTCCATTACAGTAGTTAGTCTTTATCGCAAATTATCTCACCGGTGATTGCGTCAATCGCCCGGATGTCAGTTTTTGTATAGCGGTCGCATGCTTTATAAACTAACGTACAGATTTCCTCTTCATCATCATATTCTTTATCCCATACTAATTGAAAATCCAAATGCTCCTTGAATCGTTCAAATGCCTGTTCCGGAGAAATGACAGGTCCATGCGGCAGGTCTTTTAATTGCTGGGTGTCAATTCTAGGCCCTGAATATTGGTCAATTTGACCAGTGCTCTTATTAACAGCTACACTGATCAACTCCGATTGAATCGGTATTCCTTGTTCATTTAGCAATTTGAATGAGAAAAATTCCTTCGTTTCGTTTTTTTCGTCCTCATCATTCACCGGGACAATGTATTGTACATATGGGAGAAATTCTGGAATCATCTGCTGCAGGAAGCAGAGCGCCTTTTCAAAGCATGCTTCACGATCAAGCTGCAGGCTGCCGCTACGTTTATGAAACCATAGGAAGCTAAGAACTTTTCCCGTTTTTTCTGATACGAAAGCTTTTACGGTTTCTTCCGTATGTTCTTTAAAATAGGCTTCGAATGATAAGTCACTTTCACCTGGCGTCCAATTGCGATCCCGCCAGACAATACCCAGTTCATGTCCCCATTCGACCTCTCGAATGATTTCCATCGTATCCGTTATGCCGATGATTTCTTCCCTGGATAGTTCCGTTCGTTCGATTGGAGCAAGGGAAGGAAGCGGTCTTGTTATTTCTGGTGCTGTCTCTTCCTGTTCAACCGTTAACCGAGGCTCCATGTCTGCTGCCTTATATTTCATGAAGAATGGCTGCGGTAAATAGACGAGACGTAACGAGTCTTCCTCAACGTCGTATAGTTCCTTATGCATTTTATCAACGACCAGCTCAAACTGCAGCTGATCGAGCACATGCGCTGCCAGCTTTTCCGTTGAAATAAGCTGCTCAGGAATAGGCGGTGCTGTTTTTACTCCCTTATAATTAAAAAGGATGACTTCTCCCTCGCCATTCACATCAATATAACTTCCCGCATGGCTCAACGGAATATCCATCACTATTTGCTCATAATAGAAGCGGGTACAGTTACAGTGCTCAAGTTCTTTTGCACGATGATAGGTGAAATGCTGCAATGCATCCGGGTAGTGCTGAAGAAGATATTGTTCCGCTATCGCTTGTTTTTCTACAACTGTTAGAGAGGATTCGGTCGCATTATTTTCCTGTAGCATATCGATTGTCAGGTATGTAAGCCGCCCCTCTGTATCAAGCTTTACACCTATAACTCCTTTTTCCTGTTCTTCATCCATCCAGGAAAAATACGTTTCATTCTCTTCAACATTTTCAATGATTTTACGGAAATCCTGCGGAACTTGTGCGAGCGATCGAGCAATTTTTTCTAATTCTTCTTTAACCAAATGAACAACCTCCGTTATTTTGATGTTTTTGTTCATGACAGCAGTCAATTGTGCCTTTAGTGTTTTTCTGGCTCTATGCAGATGTGTTTTGATCGTTCCATCAGGCTTCTCCATCATGTCCGCGATTTCCCGGACGGAAAAGCCGTAATAATAGAACAGTACGATAGCCGACCGCTGCGGAGGAGGTAATGTTGAAAGGGCCTCACTTACGTGGTCCTCCTTTTTTTCCTCCTTTAATTGCTCCAGCCGTGTGATCATTTCATCGTCACCAAGAGGAATAAGCTGATGTCTCTTTTTTTGCAGCCGATAACATTCACGGATTAATATTTTGAAGAGCCATGTAGAAAAATAGGGTGGTTGCTGCAGCTGGCCAATTGACAGGAAAGCCTTGTACAGCGTCTCCTGAACAGCATCTAACGCATCTTCCTTATTACCGACATAAGAGAGTGCCTTGTAAAAAAGCCGCTGCTTTTCTGTAGCAATCAATTCCTCAAAAGCTTCAGCGTCTCCGTTTACAGCCCTTTCCACCGTGTTCAGATCATGCTTCATCTATGTATTTC
>JAPSKP010000126.1:0-3635 GCA_031181585.1 Lysinibacillus sp. | reverse complement strand
CCGACATAAGAGAGTGCCTTGTAAAAAAGCCGCTGCTTTTCTGTAGCAATCAATTCCTCAAAAGCTTCAGCGTCTCCGTTTACAGCCCTTTCCACCGTGTTCAGATCATGCTTCATCTATGTATTTCCCTCCTCTCATTAGTTAGAGGCAGCTGGATACCTAAAAGGTTTCAGCTTTTTCAAATATTTTTAGAAAAATTGTAGTGCCGAAGTTTATTATAACATTTCAGCGTTTTACACTAATTTCATAACAAGTGGCTATCATGCGAACAGGCTAGCTGATAGTGGTTGATTTTACAGCCGTTTGTTGCTAGATTGGAATCTAACTACTAAGGCAATTATGACAGCAAAGGAGATGGATGATATGCATTCAATCAAGCAAATCGGTGAACATTTTTGGTACAGTACACCGATAGCTGAAACAGACCGTCCTGTACTTGGAATGGTGGTTGGTAATAGAAAAACATTGATGATCGATGCGGGCAACTCGGAGAGCCATGCCAACTATTTTTTAAAAGAACTACAAAAACGCCATGTGCCGCATCCAACTATCGTTACGGTAACACACTGGCATTGGGATCATATTTTTGGCCTGCCTGCCTTAAAGGATACGCTGATTATTTCATCGAGAGAAACAAAAGAAGAGATGCGAAAATTACAACCGCTGTCCTGGTCCGATGAAGCGATTGATGATCGGGTCCGGGAAGGAACAGAAATTGAATTTTGTGCAGTAGCTATCAAAAAGGAATATCCAGATGAACGAAATATTTCTATCGTACTGCCGGATGCCGTATTCGAAAAAAGACTGGAAATAGATCTTGGAGGTATTACCTGCATAATCGAGCAAGTAGGGGGGAGCCATGCTTCCGATTCCGTTGTCATCTATATAAAGGAAGAAAAAATATTATTCGTTGGCGATGCTATTTATTGCAGGTTATATGCAGAGAAGTGGCATTACAAAATTGATGAAACACTTCAGCTGTTAGACAAACTGGAAGCGTTTGATGCAGATACGTATATTCTTTCTCATACAGGCGTCTTATCAAAAGAGGAATTTAAGCGGGAGGTACGTACCCTAAGAACGATTGCTCATCTTACCGAGCTTTGCAATGGAGAAAAAGAAGAGATCGTCCATAAATATAAGGAGCAGTTAAAAAGGGAACTGACGGCTGACGAATTGGACGTCATCGAACAGTTTGTGAACGGTTACTAAATGCGGAAGGCCTTCTTTTTTACTTGAAAATAAAAAGAAGGCGATTTATCACCTTCTGCCAAAACTTAAAACGGGATACCACCGTTGATGTGAAGTACCTGACCAGATACATAAGATGAATCATCTGAAGCGAGATATACATAGCCCGGTGCAAGCTCGCTAGGATGGCCCGCGCGTTTCATCGGTGTTTGGAATTCTCCCTCTTTACCGAATCCCGCGACTTCTTCAGCACTGAACGATGCCGGAATCAGCGGTGTCCAAATCGGACCTGGCGCTACAGCATTTACTCTGATTCCTTGCTCTACAAGGGAGCCGGCTAATGAACGAGTAAATGCCAGGATAGCGCCTTTTGTTGCAGAATAATCGATCAAGTTCGGCGCTCCTTGGAAGGCCGTAATGGAAGTTGTGTTTATAATCGAGCTTCCCGTCTTTAAGTGGTCAAGCGCTGCCTTTGTGACATGGAACATACTGAAAATATTCGTGCGGAATGTTCGTTCTAGTTGTTCTGTTGTTATGTCTTGTAAAGAGGCCTGTGTATGCTGCTCGCCGGCATTGTTTACGAGAATATCAAGCTTTCCAAATGCTTCGATGACTTCAGCTACAAGCCCTTTACAAAAGGCTTCCTCTCCGATGTCACCGGCAATAAGCAGACAGCGTCTTCCTTCGCGTTCTACATACTGTTTCGTTTCCTCTGCATCTTCATGCTCATCGAGGTAAGAAATCGCAACATCGGCGCCTTCTTTCGCAAACGCGATGGCAACAGCCCGTCCGATACCGCTGTCTCCACCGGTAATCAAAGCTGTTTTCCCGGAAAGTCTTTGTGCTGCTCCCGCTAGATTTTTTGTGAAATCAGGGCGCGGCTTCATTTCCATTTCCATACCTGGCTGGATATCCTGCTGTTGGGCCGGGATATTTTCAGGGTATTCTTTCTTTGTCATGACCAATCAATCCTTTCTAAACGATTGTTTTATACTTAGCTATTTTAGATGTGTACATAGGCTCTTTTACCCTGACGATTTAATTTAAAACGAGACTATACCATGCTGACCGGGTAGATACTAAACTTCAGGTCATCAGAATTTAAGCCTAAAAATCGTAAAGATCAGCTAATACGAGCACTTTATAACCATTACATAGATTATAAATATAGTGAGAGATCTTCCGAGGGAGGGGACTTTGAATGAAATCAAAAAAGATAGCGATTGCCTCCATTTCAATCGTTTTAATTGGCGTACTGATATATGCTTTGTTTAATCAAGAATACTTATACGCGAAGTCTTTTGCTGATGAACTTTATGACTATCCGCTTCCTGATAAAACGAAGATAGTTGATAAAAATTTTGACTATGGAGTGATATTTGGGGGAGGGCCTTCCGGAAGTGGCGGTTATCCAACCGTGGCGTCATTTATTGAAATTGAAAATGAATGAAGCGAAAAAGAATTATATGATTACTACAATAAAGACAACATATTTTCAGTACCTGGTGAAGATACAAGGAAGGTCGGGTTTGAAATATACTTTGCAGGTTATCATGATAAGAAAATTGAAAAAGGAAAGGTATGGATTGAAGGAAATACACAACCTAAAGGATTGAGTTCGAGAAAAAAATGAAGGCAGCCCGATCAAAGCAATAGTTCAAATCAGGACGGAATTCAGCTTTCCATTTTTCATTGATTTTTATTAAAAAGCTAATGAATGTTTAGCTTCTTTGTTTACTTTTCTAAATAACTTAGAACGGATACTCATTTTGTATAGCAGATAATAAGTGTAGTCGAGGCTGATAAGAACGTGAGGGACATGATAAAAAAGCGCAAACCCTTGTAGTTCAAGGGCTTACGCGTTCATTAAGTGTGAGTCATGCTTATTTAAACATATTAATGGTAGTAATAATAATCGGCATACCAAATACATCGATCAAGAATGCACCAACGATTGGTACGATCAGGAATGCCTTGCGCGATGGACCAAATTTTGATACCACGGCTGACATATTCGCCATGGCATTTGGAGTAGCACCAAGTCCGTGACCTAGGAAACCGGATACCATAATCGCTGCATCGTAGTTTTTGCCGAGCAGGCGGAACAAAATGAACACCGCAAACAATACGATGAAAAGAACTTGCGCTAAAATAATAATGAATAATGGCAATGCTAAGTCTGCAATTTCCCATAGCTTGATGCTCATTAACGCCATCGATAAGAAAATACCAAGGGAAATATCGCCGATCAAGTTGATTTCTTTCATATTAATTAACTCAGGGTTGAAACGATCAACAATATTGCGGACAATGACCGCTGTGAACATGGCACCAACATATCCTGGTAACACAAACCCTGTCAATGTAGAGAACCATTCTCCGATATATGTACCAGCAGCCATACAGAAAGTAATCAAGAAAACCTGCATCATGAAGGATTTTTC
>JAPSKP010000035.1:26194-31537 GCA_031181585.1 Lysinibacillus sp. | reverse complement strand
TGTTTAGTGCTTGATGAGCCGATCAATGGGTTGGATGTGGAAGGAATTATGGAAATCCGCAAGTTGTTGAAGAAGCTCAATCAGGAAAAACAAATAACTATATTAATTTCTAGTCATATTTTAACGGAATTGAAATTGCTGGCAACGCGTTTTGTGTTTATCAAAAATGGGGTAATCGTGGATGATTTAAGCAAAGAGGCGTTGGAAGAGAAGAGCAGGAAACAAATTCTGCTGACTGTTGATGATTCAGTGAAAGCAGCACAACTATTAGAACGAGCATATGCAGATATTCAGTTTAAGGTCCTTCCTAATCAAGCCATCACCATCCAAAATCATGTAGAGAGCGGAGGAGATATCAACCGCCTCTTAGTCGATAATAAAGTGATGGTGAAGGAGTTTCGCATCGAATCACTGAATCTAGAGGAATACTTCTTAGGATTAGTGGAGGGGGACAAAAATGATTAATTATATGAAAAGCGAATGCTATCGTCTACTGCGTAAAAAAGCACCTTATGTAACAGCGTTGATATGTTATTTGTTAATTATCGCTGCTGCTGCCGTCCTTATTTTATTTGGAAAGTCTGACCCGAATTTCCCTTACGCCACAAGTAAATTTTTCTATTCAAATGCAATTAGCGGCGGATTGTTGATTGTCATACTAGGATTCCTCTTTAATTCAGCTCTCACTGGCAAAGATATGTCTTTGATTAAGCAATCTGTTTCTTTCGGCATTTCTAGAAGCATTATCTTCTGGTCTAAGCTGATTTTGACATTAGGTTACTTTTTACTATTCTGTGTTGCTGGTATCATTTTAATGATGGTCTTAGGTGAAAACCTGCTGACAAGTGGTAATCAGTCCGTAAGCAATTTTCTAATTGTGTGTGTGAATATGGCTCCGCTTGTTCTGAGTGGATTTTTCCTAACCCATACATTGAAAATGCTGAAGGTAGGAGAAGGGTACATCATTATTATGTTGATATTTATTTTTGTATTATCCGGAAACCTGCTGCGGGTCTTCCGAGATATTTCAGGCTTAAAGGAGTTATACCATTATGCACCAAGTACATTGCTCAATGAAAACTTAATGAGCTTTGTGAATGAAGCACCCCAATTTGGTTTCGAATATTGGATTGTAGGCATCATCATTTCCGGGATTGCTTTGCTGATTGGAGCAAAAAGCTTCGGAAGTCAAAACATCGATTGATGGAGAAGGGATGAATGAACGTGAGCAGCTGGTTGATGATAGTGTTGATTTTCCTGCTGATTGTTGTACTCTGTATGCTTCTGCTGGTCCATTGGGATATCAGAAGGATGACGAAACAATTGGAGGAAATCATTGAAAACTTCGGGACAAATGAATTGGTCCGCACCAATACGCATAATAAAAACTTGTCCCGATTTGCTTCGAAAATTAACCAGCTTATTCAACTATTCAAACAGAATCAGCAATCTGTAGAAGTAAGGGAAATGGAGCTGAAGCGAGAAATCACGAATATTTCCCATGATTTAAGAACGCCTTTAACATCCATCAAAGGATTCTCCGAGCTATTAACAGATCCGTCCATATCTGAAGCAGAAAGGAAAGAGTTTTTAGCCATTATCCAAAAGAAGATTGATAATCTCACGATGATTGTTGATTTATTCTATGAACTTTCACAACTCGATTCCTCGGACAAGAAATTGACCATGGAAAAGCAGTTTCTAGATCAAATTGTCGTGGACACAATGCTCATGTTCTATGAAGATTTTGAGAAAAATCAATTAAAGGTCAGCTTGGATGAAGGGATTGTTCCCCCTGTTCTTGCTGATAATAAAGCAATTGTTCGGATTGTAAACAACATTATTCAGAATGCCTTAACGTATGCAAAAAGTTATTTTAGAATTACCTATGTAGAGGAAGAAAAATATATTTGGGTAAGGGCAGTGAATGATGTTGAGAAGGTTAATGCCACGGAACTTCAACAAATTTTTAATAGAACATTCAGGTTGGAACCTAGTCGAACTGGTACCCAGCTTGGATTAGGGCTACATATTGTTCAGCAACTTGTTCACAAACAAGGAGGAAAAGCGGTTGCTGATGTCCATGAAAATGAATTTCGTATTGAAGTATCGTTTAGAAAATGGGATTAGGCAGGGAATATGCAGGAATACCCGCCTTCTTTTTACAAGGTATACTTTTGGAGAAGTAGGTATTTCCATAAATAAGCTGTGTAATGTAACACAAACAAAGACTCCGTTTTGATCCATCTTGTTTCAAAACGGGGTCTTCTAATGTAGCGTAAGATGTGGGTTTGCGAGGTATTTTTAATCAAACTTTACGGTAGAGTTACAAACAGGCCATATTGTTGAGCACCATTTTAAAAATTTGCAGGAAAAATATAAGTTTAATGTCATAAGATAAATTTATGTTTTTTTATTAATAACCGCTATTATTTTTTATGCTCTAGGTCTGATATGTTAAAGAAAAGGAGGAGATGAAATGAGAGTCTTTGATGCACATTTTCATATTATTGATTTTGATTTTCCAATTATCGAAAACCAAGGATATATGCCGCCAAGTTATGTGGTAGAAGATTATCAAAAAGAGACTGAAAATTTAAACGTTTTAGGTGGAGCTATTGTATCCGGGTCATTCCAAGGATTTGACCAAGCCTATTTATTAAAGGCACTGAAGCAAATGGGTCCAGCATTTTGCGGTGTAACACAATTACCTTTTACGGTGAAAGATGAAGAAATCATAGATTTAAATAAAAACGGTGTAAAAGCATTACGATTTAATATTAAAAGAGGCGGCTCGGAAGATTTATCAAAATTAGACTACTTTGCAAGAAGAGTTCATGATTTAGTAGGCTGGCACAGCGAGCTTTATATCGATGCAAAAGAGTTACCCGAAATTACACCAACGATTGAAAAATTGCCGGCAATATCAATTGATCATCTAGGATTATCTGAAGAAGGGCTGCCTCATCTAGTAAAGTTAGTTGATAAAGGGGTACACGTAAAAGCGACGGGTTTTGGCCGTGTAGAGTTGAATATTGAGCATGCATTAAAGTCGATTTACGATGTTAATCCAGATGCCCTTATGTTTGGAACAGATCTACCATCTACAAGAGCAAAAAGACCTTTTGAGCAGGCTGATATTGAATTGATTCAACAGCTATTTGATGAACAAGCTACCGATAAAATCCTATACGAGAATGCTGTTAAATGGTATTTCAAATAATTGTCTTGGCAACATTTCATTAAAATAGACGAACTGAACAAGAGTTTTCAAAAGATCGATATAAAGTAAGAGGAGTTATTCTGAATAAATCACTGTAAGATGGAATCGAGCATATAGTGATGTGGCTTGTTGGATCAATGGTTGAAAATTAGATAGTTTATGTTGCATGTACAATGAATACGCGTATTTGAGATACCTTTCTCAAATACGCTTTGCTTGTTTTAGCAGTGAACCATGACCAATTACTTCGCCATTCTCCCACGGGAAACAATAAGAGCGGAAACTGCGTTTAAAATAATAGTAACAGTAAGCAGAACTGCTGCTGCGAAAGCGACAGCTCCGTTTGTATCCATAAGGGCCGACCAATCCTCGATCTTTACCAGATGATAGCTGTAGAAAATCTGGAAACAGAGCGAAAGGGCACAGGCACCGAGGCTCAAAACAGAAAAAGCGATCCAGCTTTTGCGGCCATTCTGGTTAGAACGCACCAGAATGACAACAGGAAGCACCCAGGCAATGAGCCCAAGCACCAGACTGCCTAGATTAAGCAAACCAATCATTTCTCATCTCCCTCTCATTTTTTTCTTCTTATTTTTATACTTGCCCAATACGTCCAGTCGTATCGTCAAGATTGTTCCAAATGAATTTATTTTCCCCTTATTATTACAAATAGACGAAATGAAGGACAGCTGGTTTCGGTAAAGAAATCTGAGTGATTTTTACTGAACAATCTTATTGTTCTACTCCTTCAAACGAAAACAGCCTATTAACAGTGGAAGAAATTTTCTCTTTTTTTTCTGTAAACAATAGTGTAAAATTACACTAAATGAAAACATTTAGTTAGGAGCTGGTGATGTTGGATCGAGAATCATTCATCCAATTGATTTCTAGAAAGATGCGGTTAATCCGTGTGGAGCGCGGCTATTCGCAGGAAAAAATGGCAACGATCATTGGTATTTCAAAAAAGACATTAGTGGAAATTGAAAAGGAGCGCATCCTTGCAGGCTGGACAACCGTCATCGCGGTATGTACGCTGTTTCGTCATAGCGAAATTCTCCAGGCAACAATCGGGGAGGATCCCATCGAAATCGTCGAAACACTGGCTCACGAGGAGATTACGCTGCCAAAGCAAAAATCGATGGGCGGCCGGATATGGTGGCGCGAAGTGGAAGCGGAAGGCATCTTCCGTCTGCAGCAAAATATGTTCAGCCAGCACTACCGTATCCTCGATGAAGATGACTATCGCTGGTACAGCTCATTTGATGAAGCGGAAGCAAAGAAACGCCTCCATGAGCTGGCGCAGAAAATTCGTTGAAAGCAGGGGGCGGGGGAATGAGAAAGCAATATGTGTTATGGACGATGCTTGTAACGGGGTGTCTGCTCGGCATTTACGCGCAGTCACTTGCCTACTATTTGGAAGGCATATTTGATACCGGCTGGCCGATTGCGTATTTGACCTTTGTCACAGTGGGCAGCTATGTTTTGCTGCTTTTAGTGATAGGCATGAGTATGTGGAAAAAGCTTAGCGTTCTGTTAGCCGCCGCTTTCATTGCGGGCGGAATGGTAAGTATGTGGTCTTTTTTTGTGTTGGCGATGTGGTGGGGGTAAAGTGGGAATGATGAAGAAAATATGCAAATGTCTGCTCGGTATGCTGCTGCTAATTGGTCTGGGGTTCGGCTATGTGCAATATAAATTTATCACAGTAGAAAATTCTGTAACCAATTATTTAGTACATATAAAACCGGAAACGTCTTACAAGACAGAGCCTTTCATCGCAAATTTACCAGGCGATAAAAACTGGATGGTTTCCGTCAAGATAGAAGGAGAAGCTAGAACATATTTTTATTATGTAAACAAGAAAAAGCAGCTAGTGTTAGAGTCCTACGTGGAAAATGGCATGGAGTATGTAGAAAATCGTGTTGTAAAGTAAATGTTCCGATTATCGTATGCCATCTCCTGGGGATAATAATGGCTGAACTAAAGGATTTCTCAATCATTTATTCTATTTTACCACTGGCAACAAGGTACTTTATGAAAAATGCGGGACTAATAAGCCGAGAATAGCTTTTTACAGTAATCCATATCAGCTGCCCGAATAGTTGGAGTAGACATTCAAAAGG
>JAPSKP010000035.1:5975-26094 GCA_031181585.1 Lysinibacillus sp. | reverse complement strand
AGCCTGCTTCTTCAGAACAGGCTTTTTTACATTTCAAAAAAGTTCATTTTTCTCGAAAAGCCTATCCTTCCAATAGCCCCTTAATGCTCTGTATCACTCCGGCACCATCTTTCTCACAACGCACGACAAATTCCTGGTGAAGACGGTCAAGATTTTCCGGAAGAATGAGTTTCTTTTGTCGTTCCAATAAGTCCTCGTATGAGTCAATCGTGCGAAGAATCGTGGCGTCCCGGTTGCTGGTTCTTACTCTTTCTTTTAATACCTCGTAAGGAATGTCAAACTTCACAATGATCACTTCAAACCCCTCTTTTGTAATTCTTTTCATAAGAGCGGCTCTGCCTTCATCACTCAAGTTAGCATTACACAGAATCAGGTGAAGGTTGGTATGCAGCATGGCATACTGCACAATCGTTTCGGATAGCGCATATTTAACAAGGTTTTTCCCGTCTGTAGGTACGAGTTTCGGGTAAGTGGTCTGCAGAAATTCCGCATGGATATCTTGATCGATGACTACACAGTTTGAGCATACTTGTTCGAGCTTCCGCGCAAAGGTTGATTTTCCGCTATGTGTTTTTCCGATTGTTAAAATGCAAAACCGTTTCTGTTTCGTCATTGGATTTCTCCTTAATAGGTGTTCTATAAATTTTCCAACCGTTCGTTTTATACGTGGTGAAATCACTAATATGTAATTCAATTTCTTATTTTTATTCTCGCGTATTTTGTACTCAGTTTCAAATAGAATTCATACTTTTTGATTATTTATAATTTTTTTCCAATTATATTCTTGAATGAAGTATATACTTTTGTTAAATTTACTTTATGGATAGAACAAGTTTAATTAAAGGTCATTTAGAAATGTGTGTATTAGGAATTTTGACGCGGGAAAAGAGCTACGGATATGAAATCATGAAGGAGCTGGAGAAGCACAATTTAAAGCTGAAAGGGGTTGGCAGCATCTACCCGATATTGAACAAGCTGAAGGATTATGAGTGGGTCAATACACATCTGGAGATAACAGAGAGCGGTAAAGTGAGAATTTATTATGAAATCAATGAAAGGGGAAAGTTGCAGCTTCAGCGTAAAATTGAAGAGTGGCTGGAGCTGCAGGAGGATATTAGATCATTGCTGGGGAGTAATGTAAAGGGGGAGTAGGCTGGATGAGCAGTCAACTGAGCAGGAAGGAAGAAATGTTTTTAACGGAAGTATTAGAGGAGCTGGAACAGTATGGAACCAGTGAAGAGGAAAGGAAGACAATCCGCCAGCAGATTGTTGAGCATATGGAGGAGTCCAGGGAACACGGAGAAGACGGCGTAGAGAGTTTAGGCGGTGCAGCGGGTTTCGTTAACGATTTTCTTGAAATCAGCGATATCGATTTACCATCTGAAATCAAAAATATACGTACAACTCCTGAAAAAAAGAAGGCTCTTTTCGCAGCGGGTTTCTGTACATTGATAGGGACTTATTTGCTGTCACAGCTTGTGTTGTCGCTTGTGGCGACGGATTCGTTTAATCCGCTCAACAAAAACGGCTTTGACGATTACCATTTGTTATATCAGATCTCAGAGGATCCTTGGTGGAATACAATGCTTCTGCTAGTCAGCATATCCATTTCCTGCTTGGCAGCGTTTGTCGTGATGCGTTTTTGGGGGAGACTTTTAAAAACCAGGAGAAAAATACAATGAAGAACGTTAGCATTAAACGTTTGGCTATGTTCACTTGTCTGTTTTTACTGACTGGAATTATGTCCCCAGCTAAATCCTCCGCTGAGGAGAAAGCCACTGCTATGATTGACAGCTATGTAGAAGCATATATGGAAGAGCATCAGGTACCGGGTGTATCTATTGCCATTGTGAAAGAAAATGGGGACATTTATACAAAGGGATGGGGAGTAACGGGGCAGTCCGAAGAACAAGTGACACCGCATACGCCGTTTTTGCTTGGGTCCATCAGCAAATCGTTGACGGCCCTGGCCATTATGAAACTGATGGAAGATAATGTTGTGAACTTGGAAGACCGGGTAGTCGATCATGTATCCTGGTTTACGCTTAAGGATGAGCAGGCTTCATCCCGTATCACGATCGAACAGCTGCTGTCCCATACGAGTGGTATCAGTACTTATACAGGTCTGCAGCTTGCAGACCGCGGTGCGGCGGATTTACATGCTATTGAACAGAATGTAAGGGAATTAAAAAATATCGGGCTTACGGCATCACCGGGAGAAAGCTACCAATACAGCGATGCCAACTATTTGGTTTTGGGCACTATTATTGAAGAGGTGTCTAACCAACCGTTTTCCGAGTACATGAACGACTATATATTTGCGGAGCTTGAGATGAAAGATGCAGCGGCAGACCGGAATGCTGCTTCTGAAAACGGCTATCTTGCTGGATACCAGTCCTGGTTCGGTATACCAAAGAAAAGCAGCGTCCCATACGATAATGGGGGAGCGCCATATGGCTATATTGCCGCCAGCGCACAGGACATGGCCCGTTATGTTCAATTTCTAATGGGGGACCAGGACAATAGCTTTTTAACGAAGGAAAGCCTGGAGCAATTTCTGTCTCCATTAACTCAGTCCAGAGCTGATCGGTATTACGGTTTTGGTTTGATGTTAACGGAGTCTGATATTAACGGGAAGATGGTATGGCATGCAGGTTCCACACCAGATTCGCGCTCGGAGTTTTTCCTGCTGCCTGACAAGGGGTGGGGAGGGGCGATTTTAACTAATAAAAACCACATCTTGGAAGAGACCTCACTTACCGGGCTCAGAGACGGTATTATTGATATTGTAAACGGCCAGGAACCGATTATTGTAGAGAAACCTTTTCCTCTTTTACAGCTGGTTGTGCTAGGGGCAGCAGTATTGCTTGTATTCCTTTTCGTTTATTTGCTTGTTAACACGAAAAAGAGAAATATCAAAAAAAAGAAAAGCTGGCAGGCTATAGGTGCACTGCTGATTATTATAGCTATTGCAAGTATGCCAACACTTATATATATCGCAGGTTCGCCGTGGCATTCAATCAAGTTGTTTGCACCAGATATTGCACTGTTGGCAGTTAGTATAGCGATACTATTGGCGTTAAACGGTTTGATGGTTATTTATATGTCGGCCAATCGAAAAGGAAAGCAGCTGATTACAAAGTATCGAAAGTGATAGGTTCGGTAAAACGGCAGTAGCTTTCCTTCTTGTGGTACATCTTTTCGATATTACCCGATCGTATCCATTAAAGAACAGCCTATTCTCTATACCATTTATCTGACTGAAATGCTTGCGGGATTTCCTGTTCGAAAGGGTCATCAAAGCCTAATGCTTCGAGTGTGTCGAACCATAAATCACATTTAGACGGAGGCAGCTTGATACCGCACCATGGGCAGAATGAAATCTTTATAGTCGAAGAGCCGCCATCATGGATGATCAGGCCATATTCATCGAACTTTGGGATATAGGAAATTATCTGGTCAGGACAGTCGAATAGATTCGGATGCTTTTTACATACAGCATTTACCTGTCTGGTCATTGTCTCACAGCAATGTGTTTTCATCATTTCCCTTCTTTCTTTCATCAGTATCATTACTATAGCATAACTAATTTTATAACCGAAATGAGGTGAAAAAGCAGGGGCGTTCCATTGGAATGGCTCTGCTGATTTGTTTGGACGCTGTCTATTCATTATATATTTTGCTGTTTGTTTATCTTTAGAAACCCAGTATATGCAAGGGATAATTAAGTAAATAATGAGGCTAGATGAGGGGCTTATAAACAATAAAATGCTATATGAAAATATAATTTTACTTCCAAGATTTTAAAAAATTAAGAAATTCTTAAGAATATAGAAAGAACCTACTGGATAGAAATTACGTATAATTATTGGTAGGGAAAGGAGATGAGGATTTGAAAAAGAGAAACGGCCTGCTATTTTTTATCGTGTGTTTACTCGCCGCTTTAACTTATCAATCGAATGAAGCCTATGCTAAGGCGGGGCTGGAAGTAGAGGCTGAAATCGGGCTTAATAACAAAATTAAACAAGATAAAGGTGCACCATTATTCGTCACGATTACAAATCATGGCGATGATTTCAGCGGTGACTTCGTCATTGATGCAGAAGTAAGTTATAACATCGGCTCTGCATTGGTGTATCCACTTGATATCGCTTCGGGTGAAACAAAAACTTTTGATATCTTCTTAGAGGGCTATTCGGATAATATGATGTATTCGAATACGCAAAAAGATTTTTTTCACTTTTTCGAAGGTGGAATTGAAAAAGGGAAGAAAATTGACTATAAGGGGGACCATTATGTAACACCAAGCGTTTTGGATTATGAGGCAAAATTTCTTTATGTTGTTACAAATAATGAGGATCGTTTAGCTGGTGTAAAAAAAATCAACCAGTTTGCAGCAATGCAGGTGCAGCCCTATTTTGTCAACCAGGCAGAAGGAATTGTATTGCCTGAAGAGGCAAAAGCATTAGAAATGATTGATGTCATACTATTTGATGAGATAGCCATTAGTGATTTAACGAAAGAACAGCAGGAGGCTCTCTATTCTTGGGTTCAACAAGGCGGAACAATAGTGGTTGGGGACAATGATCTCGGAGAGGCTGCAGCGGGCATTTTTGCTAATCAATTACCGCTTGTTTTATCGAATGGGCACCATGTTTTAACAAAGGGCAATTTAGAGAAGTTAACGGCTAACGGTGTATTTTCGGCAGATATCCAGTTGAAAGACGCATCGTTAAAACAAGGAAGCGCCATTATTTCTAGTGTTGAGAATAAAATAGTGGCAGCCTCTACAGATATTGGTCAAGGAAAGCTTATTCAGACAGCCTTTTCCTTAGGGGATGAGCCATTGGCGTCAATGGCGGGATATGCGAAGCTATTATCTACTATTCTATCTTTCGAAACAATAAATAGTACGTCCGTTTATAACCCTAGCTTTGGTAATGCAAGCGACTGGACTTATTATAATGAGCTTTTTCCATCCTTCAAATTTTCAAGCGGCTGGATTATTACCTTGATCATTATTTACATCATTATCATTGGCCCGGTACTATACTTCGTATTGAAACGATTTGATCAGCGTGAAAAAATGTGGCTTTATATTCCGGCTGTATCAATCGTGTGTTCACTTGCATTCTTTATCTTTGGAGCGAAGGAAAGGATTATTAAGCCGCAAATTCAACAAATGGCTATGTTTGAGATTCAAAATGATGGTACATTAATCGGCTCCTATACAAATGCCCTTTTAACAAATAAAGGCGGAGATTTTGTATTTGAAACAGATATGAATACAAGTGCCATTGCTTCAGCGTCCAATGAAATCGTGAATCAAACAGGGAATTTACATAAGACGTCTTATATAAAAAAGACTGCGACAGGAAATGAACTGACGTTGAACGATTTAAACTATTGGTCGGTGCAATCATTTATCGGAAAAACAACTATTTCTGAAGCAGGGAAGCTGGACATGCAGATAGAGTTTAAGCAAGGGAAACTAACGGGCACGGTGAAAAATACACTACCGGTGGATTTAAAGGACGTGACGATTCTGACAGGAACCGAAAAGATTGCCCTGGGAGATCTTGAAGCGGGCGGTACACTTAATGTATCTGAGGATACTGGTCGCCAAACGCTAGCTTCCGCAAGAAATAGCTACGGCAGTTATTACAATGGTCAGGTAATTACGGGAGATTTATTTGAAAACCAGTTAGAAATGATTCAGGCAACGGCAATCGATAAGACTGCTCATACTAAGCAGCCGATTATTACCGCTTGGGCTGACAGCTCATTAGTGCCTGTAAAATACAAAGGAAATGCAAGTATGTCAACCATTTCTTACTTTGTCCAGCCGTTCACGCCCAATATTATTTTAACGGGGGACGTACTGTTAACAAATAATGACTTTACAACAGAAATTGAACCGATCGATATGAATAGCTATGCCAATATAGATGAAGGTAATCCGAATTTTGCCATGCTTGGGGAAGGTGAGCATCGGTTAGTATACCGCGTTGCCTCTAATATGAAGTTAAACGAAATTACGTTGCAGGAGCTTGAAGCAACATATGACAGCAATCTCATGACCGTTGAAATCCTAAATCAAAAAACAGAAGAGTACGAAGCGGTTGAAGATAGTCCAGCCGTCCTTACATCTAACCTTTCAGACTATATTTTGGAGGATGAAACGATAGTCTTTAAAGTTACAAGAGTCGGCATCGATAATGGGGAAAGCATTAAACTCCCAACAATCAAATTGAAGGGAGTTGCGAAGTAATGATCGATATCCAAGGTTTAACCAAAAAGTACGGGTCATTTACGGCATTGGATCATCTTGACTTGAAAATTGAAGAGGGTGTTGTTTTTGGTTTTGTCGGGGCAAATGGTGCGGGGAAGTCAACCACTTTTTCGATCCTTTCTACCTTGCTGGCACCGACAAGCGGTAATGCGTATGTCAACGGTATAAGCGTAATTGAAAATCCGGTAGCAGTGCGCCGGCAGCTCGGTTACATGCCAGACTTTTTCGGTGTTTACGATCAATTAAAGGCAGACGAATATTTAGACTTTTACGCGGCGAGCTATGGATTATCCGCTGCTGAGCGCGCTACGATCATTCCTGAGCTATTGGAATTGGTCAATTTAACTGACAAGCGATATAGCTATGTAGACTTATTGTCCCGCGGAATGAAGCAAAGGCTTTGCTTGGCCCGTGCACTCATCCATGACCCAAAGGTGCTGATTCTAGATGAACCTGCTTCTGGTTTAGATCCGCGGGCAAGAACAGAAATGCGCGATATTTTAAAGCATTTAAAGTCAATGGGGAAAACCATTTTAATTTCCTCGCATATTCTGCCGGAACTTGCTGAAATGTGTGATGAGCTTGGTGTGCTCGATAACGGAAAGCTGATAGCACAAGGGAATGTTGCAGCCATTCAGGCACAGCTGCAGGCGGATAAGGAGCTTATCGTGAAGGTATTGGGAGATCTTCACAAAGCGGTAGCCTTCTTTGAGGAAGACCCTTATATTACGTCAATTGAAGCCTTTCCTGAAAAGGAAACGATCACTTTCTTGTATCGGGGTACAAAAGAGCAGCAAATACAAATGCTAAAACAGGCACTGCTTGCAGATATCCTTATTTATAGTGTCAATGAAGAGGAGAAGGACTTAGAGGATATCTTTATGTCCATTACGAAAGGAGCGGGAGAGTCATGAACCAAAAATTAAATAACCCCGTTCTGATGAAAGAATTAAAGCTCCGTTTCCGTTTCTTTAAAAGTATTACCGGTATCATGTTTTATTTAGGAGCCATGTGTATTTTTGTTGTCGGTTTCTTAATGATCACGACACAATTTACTGGCTCGGGATATTTTAGACCGAATCAAAGCTATTACCTTTTTATCATGCTTTCTGTTTTGCAAATGGCATTGGTTATGTTTATAACACCTGGATTAACAGCAGGGGCAATTAGCTCAGAGCGTGAAAAGCAAACGTTAAATATGCTCCTGATGACAACACAAAGCTCGTGGCAGATTATTTTAGGCAAGCTCATGTCATCTATTGCCTTTTTAGGACTGTTGTTAGTGGCAGGGCTGCCGATATACAGTATTGTATTTTTATTCGGCGGTGTTTCGCCGGTACAGCTGATCACCATCTTTTTCTTTTATTTCATTACTATGCTTGCTATCGGGAGTATTGGGATATTTTTCTCGACATATACAAAGCGAACAATTACCTCTGTGATTGCAACTTATGGATCGATGGTATTTCTTGGAGGGTTTACGGCGTTTTTCTTCTACGTCGGTATTATTGTGGACCAAACCATTATGATGGGGGCAGGTGCGTTATCGCCGTTAACCTATTTTTGGGCAAGTATCAATCCAGGAGCTTTAGTGCTGTCCATTCTTTCAGGGGATATTGCAGGGGAGCTTTATGATTTAGCAGGAATCGAGGTACCGCTATGGATTCCGTACTTAATTTTCTATCTTGCTATTACCGTCATTGCTCTTTGGCTTTCTGTACGGAAATTACGTGTGAATATGAAACGCGGATAAAGGAGGCTCGCTAGAATGGACCTGAAAAAACGATTATGGCAGACAATCGCAAAGGTGCGCTTACGCTTAACGTTCGAGGGGCTGCTTCGAAATATGCAAAAAGGACTGCTTTATGCAGTCCTTTCAGCATGCGTTATCCTTTTCGTCTCCCGGCTTTTTGTGGTGCCTTACTATACAAATGCAGCCTTAGGTGCTGGAACGATTGCATTTATCGCGATGATTGCAAAAGCATTTGTTAATCGAACAACAAAAATAGAGGCGCTGCACAAGCTTGATGCCTATTATCCATATAATGAGCTCGTCACAGTATTAACAAGCGAAAATGACGAAAACCCTTTAGTACAATCGTTAGTGAAGCGTGCCTTTGAAGAAAAGGATCAAGCATTTCAGCGTTTCAAAAAGCGTTCAAAACAACTGTTTTTGCCGAAAACGATGGCATTTACAGCTTGTTTATCGGTTTTCTTAATCATTTTACTGATTTTCCCTGCTGCAACACAGCAAGAGGCTAAAACGATAGAGGATGAACGGGCGATTACAAAGGACATGGAAGAAAGACTAGACGAATTTCAAAAAAAGGAGCTTACCGAACTAGCGAAAAAGGAACTTCAAGAATTAAAAAATAAGCTAAAGGATTCGGATAATGCAGAGCAGGCATTACGGGAATTGGTGAAAAAGCAGCAGGAATTAAAGCTTGAAGAAAAAAAACTGGAGCAAAAGCAAGACTTAGCTAGCTCTAATGGCGAGAGCCTAACAGCGTCAGAAACAAAGCGATTAGCTGAGCTCAAGGATATGAATAAGGAGCTTGCTAAATCAGCCAGCTCAGCACAAAGCTCGTTGAGTAAATTAGGGAAACCATTAGATGTGAACCTGCAGAATACAATTGCGAATGCACTCAATAATTCACAATCGAATGCCTCAGCCGGTCAGAATCAATCGTCAGCTAGCCAAAACAGTAATCAGGCAGGGCAGGGGCAGGCTGGCCAAAATAATGGAGCCTCACAAGGAAGTAATCAAAGTAACAGCGGATCGGGAAGCAGCAGTCAAGGGAATCAAGGTAATAATGGGACAACGGGGCAAGGAAATAGCAGCGGCTCCGGCAGCGGAGCGGGGAATGGACCAGGAGGCAGCCAGAGCAATGGAAATGGAAATGGAAATGGAAATGGTTCTGGAAAAGGTCAAGGCGGTGGCCAAGGGAGCGGTGCCGGTACAGGAGCAGGACACCGGAATTTATTAGCGATTCCCTCGCGTCTTGGCGGCACAAGCAGCACAACCGTAGACGGCGGCAAGCTCGGGGAAGGAAAGCCTATAGAGGAAAAAGGCCCGGTCCCTACAACAAAAGGCGAAATACAACCATATCAAGAGGTTGTCGGAAGCTATAAAGACAGCTATATGGAGTCGACAGATCGTCTCCAGCTTCCAAATGACCTGCAGCAAATGGTCCAATCGTACTTTACATCAATCGAATCTACTAATTAGGAGGGTTTCCATGGCATTTAGTGAACAGCAATATAAAGAAATGAGTCAAAGCTTTCATCTTGTAAAGCAGGAAATACAGCAATTTATCGTGGGGCAGGAAGAAGCCGTAGAATTTACACTTTATGCAATTTTAGCAGACGGGCATGTACTATTAGAAGGCTTACCCGGGCTAGGGAAGACAATGCTTGTTCGTACCATTTCAAGTGTATTAGATTTAACCTTTTCAAGAATTCAATTTACACCGGATTTAATGCCCGCTGATATTACAGGGACAAGTATGATTGAGCGCCTTGAAAATGGAAAGCAGCAATTTACATTTCAAAAAGGACCCGTTTTTAGCCAAATGGTATTAGCCGATGAAATTAACCGTGCTACGCCGAAAACACAAAGTGCGCTGCTTGAGGCAATGGGGGAGAAAACGGTTACCATTTTAGGTGATACAAAGCCGATGGAAAAGCCATTTTTTGTATTAGCTACACAAAATCCAATTGAAATGGAAGGGACGTATCCACTGCCTGAAGCGCAGCTGGACCGGTTCCTTTGTAAAGTGCTGCTGCCATATCCTAGTAAGCAGGAATTACTGACGATTATGAAGCGTACAACAGGTGCTGAGCAGATTAACTTAGCCAAAGTGATGAATACAGAAGAGCTTTGTATGGCACAGCACATGGTAAAGGAAGTACTAATTGCAGATGACTTATTAAGCTATGCTATTCAAATCGTTACAGCTACAAATCCTTTCGGTGAGGATGCATTTGATGAAATTAAACAATACGTCCAGTATGGCAGCGGTCCTCGCGGCGTACAAAGCATCATCAAGCTAGCGAAAGCGAGGGCACTCGTACAAGGCCGTTTCCACGTATCGATTGCAGATATTAAAGCGGTTGCTAAGCCTGTGCTTCGTCACCGGATGCTGCTCAATTATGAGGGAGAAGCTGCTGGAAAATTGCCGGATGATATGGTTGACCTTATTTTGCAAAAAGTTCAGCAAGGGGTTGCACTATGACGAAGCCAACACTGCTTCTACAAGATGATTGGCAGAGTAAGCTTCGCCGGTTTTCGCTGGCGTCCCGCTCGAAGATTCGAGGTCAACATAAAGGGTCACACCGTTCGCAGCGTTTTGGTACATCGATGGATTTTAGTGATTTTAGAGAGTATCATCCTGGCGACGATGTACGGCAAGTCGATTGGAATGTCTTCGCTCGAACAGATAAATATTTTATTAAACGCTTTTTAGATGAGCAGGAGATGCGTGTTCATCTATTACTGGATGCTTCAAAATCAATGGCACATCCTGAAAAATGGCGTTTTGCATGTCAGCTATCTCTTGCATTCGGTCTAACCGTTCTCCAGAATGATGATCGATTTTCATTTTCCATAGTAGCTGAAGAGCAAACGCCCCCATTTCGAAAAAAAGGCGCGATTTATCGGCAGGCATTAACCCAGCATATTTCAACATTGCCGGCACCTGCTTTAAAGGATTCCTTTGCGAAATATGCACTGCAAGCATTACCGAAAGGACAAACAATGCTTATCATTATTACGGATGGGCTGGAGCAAATGTCGGAATGGGAGATGGTCATTAGCAAATTGCCGCGCTTTGCAAAAGATATACGTATCATCTCCATTGCAACAGAGCAGGAAAAGAATCCTGTCTATTCAGGAGATATGGAGCTTCTGGATATGGAAACTGATACAAAAATCAATGTTTCGATGTCGTCTCACATTCTTGAAAAATATATGGAAAAAAGATATACACATGAAAAAGCATTTGAATTACTTTGCGCTAAATATGGAATTGCTACGATGCAGCTTACAGTAGAGGAAGGTTTTCAGGATGCATTTTTTCATAAGCTAAGAAAGGCGAATTGGATACAGTGAGGTGAACGTTTTGGGATTTGGCAGTTTAAGTTTTCTATGGACACTCATTGTGCCATTGATCGTTCTTATCTATTACTTTTTCAGAAAAAAATATAAACAGCAAATGGTTTCTTCTACGATATTTTGGGAAGAGGCGATGCAGGAAACAAAGGTATCTCCTTATCTAAAGAAGCTGCAAAGGAATGCGTTGCTATTTTTACAGCTTGCCGCGTTATTGTTCCTTGTTTTTGCCCTCATGAAGCCGTTTATAGCGAAGACAACGATTGCAGGTTCTCAAGTAATTTGGATTGTTGATACCTCAGCAACCATGTTGGCGGGAAAGGAAAAATCCCTCTTCACGGAGCATGTTGAAGAAATGAAAAAGCTGACGAAAGAGCTTGATCATAAACCAGTGACACTTATTACGACAGGGAATTCTCCCCAGACATTACTTCGTCAGGAAACGGATCCTTCACGTATTTTACAAACACTGGATAACTTATCCGTTTCCTATGAAGAAGAGCACATAGCAAATGCGATTAATGTAGCCCAGGCATTTATTGGCGATGAGGCAACGTCTATTTATGTGTTTACGGATTCCATCGAGCGAAATATGCTGCCTGTGGAAAATAGTTTAGTAGAATGGCATGTGTTTGGTGCAGAGAAAGAGATGAATAATGTGGCCATTACAAAGCTCGCTGCGACATCCAATGAGGAGCAGCAAGTGACAGCTCTCGTCCAGCTGCAAAATGATACTGAAAAGAAGGAAACCTTTGAACTAACGCTGATGAATGAAAACAAGGAACCAGTTATGACGGAAAAGGTGACGATTGAGCCAAATGAAGAAATTTCGAAATTATATGAAAACATTCCTTTCACACCAACTGTTTTTGCGGCCATTGATGTAGCGGATGATTATTCATCAGATAATGAGGCATTGGTGCTTATAGGGGAAAATGACATGGAAGTGCTGCTTGATCCCAATATGCATCAGCTTGTGCAAAAAGGCTTTGCCTCCGTCTATGATGAGGTCACATACTTTGATGAAACATCGTTGAAAAATAGTTCCAAGCAGTCATTACTCGTAACCAATGATGTATCGCTGATGGAGGATGTAACAACGCCTGTGTTTTTAATTGGCCGTAATGATGTAGAGGGGAAAGAGGTTTCTGCGACAGCTGCTAATTCGAAGCACTCCTTATTTAGCTTTAGTAGTTTAGCCGACGTATATATTAGTAAACTATATCCGCCATTTGAGGGGTTTGAAACAATCGCTACAGTTGGGGATGAACCACTGATTCAGCTGTCAACAGAAGGCGATTTAGCTGTTCTGACCGATTTAGAGGCAACAGATTGGCCGCTGCATCCATCCTTTCCGTTATTTCTATGGAGTGCTGTGCAAGAGTTAAGTTCAATAGGACAGCCCCTTGGCACATTTACCCCGTTGGAGGAACGGGCTATTCCGTTAGTAGAAAATGATTGGGCTATTTACAGAGCGGACGGGGAGTATGTTTCTTCCTTTGAAAATGGCAAGCAATTCCGAGCACCAGCCGAACCGGGCCAATACCAAATTGTAGCCGGTGATGAAACGAAACAATTTGTTGTGCAGCTTGCACAAAGTGAAAGAAAGATTGAAAAAGGTACAAGCTTTACAATTGGTCAAATAGAAACGAAAGGTACGGAAGAGCAAGGGGAAAATTCCATTGTTCCGTATTTAATTCTCGTAATTATTGTACTAATCGTTACCGAGTGGGAGGTGCAGCGACGTCGTGGATTTACGAATTGAGTATCCGGTAGCCTTATTGATTCTTATCCCACTATTTGTCTATTTCTTTTGGATCTGGAGGCGTCATCGTCAGCAATGGAGCAAAATTTATCTGGCCGTTTTCGCCATTCGGGTATTAACTGTTGGCGCACTTGTGTTTGCTCTAGCAAATCCTTTTATATTTTTGCCTAATGAAAAGGAGCAGATCGTCTATTTAATCGACCGTTCAGCCTCTATTCAAGGTGCTGACGATGCAGCAGTCCAATTTATAAATGAAGGTCTTGCAGGGAAGGAAAATCATCAGGAGGTTGGGATTTACTCCTTTGCGGAAAGCATACAAACAGAGACCCTGCTCTCAAGTGAGGTCGATGTCGTCCCAGAATTAAGTCCTGTCACAGCAAATGATGAAACAGATATTGGGAAAGCATTGCAGCTGGTTTCCGGCATTACGGATCGTCAAAAGGCGACACGGGTTATTTTGTTGTCTGACGGTTTAGAAACGAAGGGAAATGTATTAGAAGAAGTTTCGAGATTCGCAAACTCAAATGTAACGGTAGATGTCGTTCCATTAACAAAGGCTGTCTTGCATGATGCAGTGATCGAGAGCTTTACATCTCCGCAAGTCGCCTTTGATGGGGAAGCGCAGCAATTAATCACCGAAGTCTCTTCTTCTGTCAGAACGAATGCTTCATTAATACTTTATGAGAATGATGCCGTCATTCATCGTGAGGAAGTAACATTAGAAGAGGGCAAAAATCGATTTACGTACTCACATCGCGGATCGTCTCAAGGGTTAGTAAAATACGAGGCGATGATTCAAGTCGAAAATGATGCCGTATTAGAAAATAACAAACTGACGAGCGTCACAACAGTAGAGGCACCACCAAAGGTACTTATTGTGTATGGAGATGAAAAAGGCACTGCTATTGACGATATCATTGGGGAAAGTACGGTAGGTTATGACGTCATAGCAGCTTCCGATCTGCCTAGCTCTTTGTCCAGCTATTTGGCTTATAATGCCATCATTTTTGATAATGTACCCGGGCATCTAGTAGGGGAAGCGAAAATGACTGTGATTGAGCAGGCGGTAAAACATTTCGGTGTCGGCTTTATGATGGTTGGCGGCGAAAATAGTTTTGGACTTGGCGGCTATTTTAAAACACCAATTGAAGAGTTGCTGCCAGTCGAAATGGAAGTGCAGGGCAAGCATCAGCTGCCTACACTCGGGTTAGCACTTGTTATCGACCGTTCAGGAAGCATGATGGGCAGCAAGATGGAGCTTGCCAAGGAAGCAGCAGCCCGCTCAATCGAATTATTGCGTGATGGTGATACACTTGGTGTGATTGCCTTTGATGGCATTCCATGGGAAGTCATTGAGACGGGTGTTCTGAAGGATAGAAAAGACGCACTCGATAAAGTATCTTCTATATCAGCTAACGGGGGTACAGAAATCTATACTTCTCTTGAACTCGCCTATAAAAATTTACAGGATTTACCGCTGCAAAGAAAACATATTATTTTGTTAACAGATGGACAGTCAGCGACGAATGCCTCCTACGAAGATTTACTCGCTGCAGGGTTGGAGAAAAATGTCACATTATCTACAGTAGCGATTGGGAGTGATGCGGATCGTACTTTATTGGAGGAGCTGAGCCTGTTAGGAAGCGGCCGTTTTTATGATGTAACGGATGCAACGATGATTCCTTCTATCTTATCAAGAGAGACGGCAATGATTTCACGGACATATATTGAGGATAATCCGTTTTACCCGACCGTTTATCAGGCAGATCATTGGAATGCTTTATTTGAAGGAGGCGTTCCGCAAATGAATGCTTATATCGGCACAACAGCTAAAGGAATGGCAAATGTCATTGCTGAAAGTGAAAAGGAGGACCCCATTTTAGCTCAGTGGCAATATGGCCTCGGGACAACGATTGCCTTTACCTCCGATTCAGCGGGGGCATGGGCTGGTGATTGGGCCCGCTGGCAAGAGTGGCGGCCATTTTGGCAGACAGCTATTGCCGAAATGCTGCCAAGCTATCATGAAGTGGCCTATGACATTCAATCCCAGGGCAATGGAAACTATCTAATCACCGATTCCTCTAATGAAGCCGCATTTTTAAATATTGCAGCTATAAATGAACAGGGAGAAAACCTCCCTATTGAGATAGACGTGCTATCAGCAGCAAAAGTGCGTGTAACCGTTGATAGTGACCCGGGGCTCATTTTCTTTAGCATTGCTAATAAAGAGCAGCAAATTTACCAATCGGGTATTTACGTACCTTATGGTGATGAGTATGCCGCGAAACCAACAAATACAGCATTACTCGAAAAAATAGCTGAACTTGGAAATGGGAAAGTTTTAGAAGATCCGAAAGAAGCTTTTCGGACATTTACGCATCAGGGCTTTGAAAGCAAATCCATTGCCCATTGGCTGTTATTCATAGCGATGCTCCTATTTTTTGCAGATATCACCCTTCGGCGCTTTGGAGGAACCATTATTCCACGTTTTAAGCAAAAGAAGAAAGAAATACAAGCAGAACCTGTTGAAACAAACGTCGGAAAAGTATTAAAACAAATGAAAAAGAAATAAAGAGGAGAGGGTAGTCAGCACTGGCTAGCCTCTCTTCTCATCAGTCCTGCCGCTGCTTACAAAAAAAGCAGAGCCATTCTCTAAAAAAAGAATGCTCCGCAAAAGCTGACGTTTAAGTAATTTTCGCCATCATATATTTTCTAGCGTCCATGTAGATTTTATGATCACAGTCCTCGCAGGAAAAGCGGCCTTGCATATTGGTTTTATACTTCTGATATTTTAATGTACCTTCTAGAATCTTAAATTTCTTTTTGCAGCAAATACAGACAGATTCATAATAAATCATTTTTATACACCTTCATTTCTGTTGGATTTGTATAACAAAATAACTTAAAATGCTGATACAAAGAGAGGAACACGGAGCAGGCATCCGAAAGTGATTGTGAATTATTCATCAGAAAATTCCGATTTTATCCCTCTCTTCTCATTATATACGACCATTCAGTTACGATGCTATACTGAATATGGTTAAATGTGGAATGTTCGTGAACGAATGAAAGCGGGATTATTACAATGAACAATAGCCAAACGGTAGTAGAGGCAAGGTGTCTGGCTGCTATATAGACAAGCTGGTTGATTAGGCAAATATATCGACAGCAGTTTAAACGTTTGTAGTTAAAATGTGAAAAATCATTACACAAAGAAAGGAAGCCCAAGTAAAGAAGGCTTCCTTTTATTATTGGCTATCTAAAGTTGCCATTTATGGTTTAGTGATTGGGTCCGAGATTAAAAAGCCTTTCGCGAAGGAGTGCAAAATTTGAATGAGCTGGTCCGTCACGTCTGCCGGGGACTGCTGAAAGTCGCTGTGGATCCAGTCGATAATAATCCCGGCTGTACCGTACGCCATGTAGCGTTTTTGGGCTTCGTCATTAATATCGGTAAAGTTATATGTAATCTCAAATTGCTTGGTCAATACATGATATAGGGCATTTGGCAGCTGTGTATGAATGTGCGGAATTGTATCAGCTACGCAAAGCAGTTTGAAATAATGACGCTGGTCATATATAAAATACAGCAGCTCAAAGGAATTTTTGTTTAGCTCCCATACGGCTACATTGTTATTTTGCTTATATTTTGAAATGCTGTGGAATTGAATACTCTCCGACATTTCCTGAAAAAGCTCATCCACCAAGTCAAATTTATCTTTGTAATACAAGTAAAAAGTCGTGCGGTTGTATTCCGCTCTTTCTACAATATCTTTAACCGTAACAGCACTGAAACCTTTTTCATGAACAAGTGAAATGAACGCATCTTTGAAGAACTTTTTTGTTCTTTCCGCATGAGTTGAGCTTGCTTTTGGCATAAATCCTCCTGTAAAGTCGACAGAAATAAAAGATGTGTCGAGTATCTAAACAGATTATAAAATATTAGTGATTGGTCATCCTAATGATAAGTCTTATAGTTAATTTGTGAGCAAAAAGTTACAAATCAATTTATCATTAGGAGGTCATTACTCATGACACGTTTTGAAGATAAAGTAATCATTATTACAGGTGCAGGCTCAGGTTTAGGACAGGCATCAGCACTGCAAATTGCAAAAGAAGGCGCAAAATTAGTGCTTGTTGACTTAAATGAGGCAGGCTTGAAAGAAACAGAAGCGCAAGTAATGGAAGCAGCTCCAAACGCAGAAACATTACTGATTACAGCAAATGTGGCAGACGAGCAGGCTGTTCAAAACTTCGTGAATGAAACTGTTGCGAAGTTCGGCAAAATTGATGGCTTCTTCAACAATGCAGGTATTGAAGGTAAACAAAACCTAACAGAGGACTTCGGCATTGACGAATTCCAGAAAGTTGTTTCCATCAACTTAAATGGCGTATTCTACGGCATGAAATATGTATTAAAAGTAATGAAAGAACAAGGTTTCGGTTCAGTTGTAAATACAGCATCAGTAGGCGGTATCCGCGGTGTCGGTAACCAATCAGGCTACGCAGCAAGTAAGCATGGTGTAGTTGGTCTTACTCGTAACTCTGCTATTGAATACGGCCAATTCGGTGTTTCAATCAAAGCAATCGCACCAGGTGCTATCATGACACCAATGGTAGAAGGCTCTCTTCGTCAAATTGGCGGAGATAACTGGGAAGAGGTTGGTAAGGAATTTGTACAGCCTAACCCGATGAAACGCTTTGGTAAACCAGAGGAAGTAGGATATCTTGTAGCGTTCCTATTATCAAACCAAGCAGACTTTATCAACGGTGTAGTAGTGCCGATCGATGGCGGTCAATCTTATAAATACTAAAAAAATGGCCTCACAGCAAACGCTGTGAGGTTTTTTGATTTTATACTAAAGATATCCAAAAAAATCAGTCAAAATAACAAGACTAAACAGCGAGAGTGCAAAAATCATGCTGGATAACGTGAGTAAATATGTACGTGGATTTTCAGCGTATTTCCACTCCATAAACGCACGTACCGATTCAGAGATAAATAATAATAGAATAAAAATAGTCAGCGGTTGAAAAGGCCAGAATGCTATAGGCGTGTCTGTAGTTCCGTAATAATAAAACGCTATAAAAACAAAAATGGAAGAGACAATCCGAATGATCCAATCGATTTTCCGGTGCAGGTCATTGACATGGTTATAAGATGGCCACTTTTCCCGTTCCACCTTTAAAAGCTTTTTCATGACATATTCAAATGCATAGCTGGCGACTAATAGAAGGGCCAGGATAAGAAGAGGTATAAGTATTGTATGATTCTGCATGTTGACTCCTTCCTGTAATTTAATTTCCTATTTTACCATTATACCCTATTTAAAAATATCGTCCTTCTTCTGCCAATTCGACATGGGGTCGCAATGAAAGCGATGGTCATATTTCTATCAATCTATTTATATGCTAGAGGTAGCGGTGGGTTGATGTTTTTCATTAGTTTTGCGGAGGGGGAAAGACCAATATGCAGAAGTGGACAAAGGTAATGATAGGGGGCATTGGACTGCTTGGTGTGGCTGTAGCCGCATGGTTTGTTTTCCTGAAGAATGCCGAGTTTCAAGACGAGTCTGTCGTTCATTTTATCGCTGAGCTTTATACAGTTGATTTTGCGGAAAGTGAAGAGCTTTTTAAAGAGATTGACCGGGAAATTGAAGCGGTGCTGCAAACGGGTGACGAGGAAGAGGTTGTCACCTTCTCGAGCAAGGTAATTGAGAAAATGGCTGTGGACAAGTATGGCAGCTACCTTACGTCCGGCGGCTTCGATACACTAATCGATACCGGTGTCCTCACTACGATGTTTCAACTGGCTTATGACAATCAAAGTGATTATAAGATAGGCGAGGTCAAGAAATTGCGGGAGAAGAAACAGGAGGGCGGGCTTGAAGTCTCCTATGCTGTGGAGTTTGGACAATATAAAAAAGCATCGGATGAGCAGCAGGCATCATGGTCAACAGAAGTGACAGTAGATGTAGTGGAAGAGGATAATGAATGGAAGGTCGCCGATGTAGCAATTGAAAATGATGACTATTTAGGTCAATGATCTGCTGTGCAGTCACTTTACCGCTCTATTGAAAAGGGCGGTTTTTAGTATGCAGCCTTTCTGGACGCTTTTTAAAATTGACCTAATTTAACCCTTATTATCTTTAAAGCTGTATAATGAAAATTATGGGAAAATAAGTAATGGCTCTTAAATGGTAAAAATAATTTATGATACGAACATTACAATGTAAGGCTTCTTAGAAATTTATCTAACAGTCTATCAAAAATATAAACAAGAAGAGGAATAGTATGCGTCCAAATTTAACAAAAGAAATCTCTACAGAGGAATTCCAAAATTATTATTGGCTGAAGGAGGAACTGCAGGCTTTTTGCCGGGAACAAGAAATGAGTGCGACAGGATCCAAAATCGAGTTAGCTGACCGGATTGCACACTTTCTAGCAACCGGGGAAAGAAAAAAGCCGCAGCGAAGAAAACAGCCTGCTGCGAAGAAGGCGATTTTGGAATCACCGCTGAGCCTGGATACGGTTATTACAGCGGATCATCGATGCAGCCAGCAGGTCAGAGCATTCTTTACGTCCATCATCCCGAAATTTCATTTCTCCACGTACATTCAGCAGTTCTTTAGAGAAAACGTCGGGAAAACGTATCAGGATGTTGTAACCGCTTGGTATGAGGAAGCGGAGCGGAAGAAGGACCCGTCGTATAAAAAGAATAAGCTCGCTCCTCAGTTCGAATACAATCAGTTTACCCGTGACTACTTTGCGGACCCGCAAAATAAAGGGAAGAGCCGTGAGGATGCTATATTGGCATGGAAAACGATAAAAAGCCTGCCGGGGGATAATAAATACAAGCCGTCGGAATCATAAACGTGAGGTGTCAGTTCTAAATGCGGATAACCAATCTAAACGTTGTTTGATCAATGCTTAGGTTGGTTTATTGTGCGTTCAA
>JAPSKP010000035.1:0-5875 GCA_031181585.1 Lysinibacillus sp. | reverse complement strand
AGGAGCTTTCATGCAATCGCTTTTTTTATTGCATACACCCGAAATCCCTTTAGTATAAAGAGAGGAAAGGGCAGTTCAACTTTTTTAAAGTTACCTGGAGAACCTATTTCGCGAAGAAATGTATATTTCAGGAACATTTTCTCTCTGGAGTCGTTTTTATTCATGATAGAACATAAGGTAAGCTATAAAGGCTCTTGTTCTGGCTGAGTGAAAAGGAGGGGGAGAGTTGGGGTAGAAAAATACATTGATAAGCAGGTCGCATTATACATAGCATTGCTCGCACTGATCAGCTGTCTGTTTATCCATTCGAGCACGGAGGCTTTCCCGCAGTACACGGGTTCCTTTGTGATCAAGCAAATTATCTTTTACATACTTGGGTTTAGTATGATGCTTGCTGTAGCGAGTCTCGACCTTGAGCAATTAAAGCAGATCTCCTGGTATGCATACGCAGTCATTGTGCTGCTGCTGATTGGGCTCATTTTTGCGCCGGAAAGCATCGCAAGGCCGGTAAATGAGGCAAAGGCATGGTACCAGATTAAATTCCTCGGTAGTATACAGCCGTCAGAATTCCTGAAGTTTGCTTTTGTACTTGTGATAGCAAAGGTGATGGAAAAGCACTATACGATAACGGAAGAGCCGTCCTTTGTTTCAGATTGCCGCTTGCTGTGTAAAGTGGCTATCATCACCATCCCGCCGATGTTAATTGTCTACCAGCAGCCGGATACAGGGATGATTCTGCTCTATGCCGCATTACTTGCACCGATGGTTTTCTTTTCATCCATCAATAAAAAGCTCCTCATTACTGTTGCAGCAATCCCTGTAACACTAGGTATCGGTATTATCATCGTTTATTTTCAGTTTCATGATTTTTATCAGGAGGAACTATTAGGCCGACTTTCCGGTCATCAGGTTTCCCGCATTAACGGGTGGCTGCAGCCATTTGAATATGAAGCGTCCTCGTACCAGACGAGGCAGGGGATGACGGCGATTGGCACTGGGGAACTTACGGGGAAAGGCTATCTTGGTAATGATGTCTATATACCGGAAAAGCATACCGATTTTATATTTTCCACGATTGCTGAGGAAACAGGCTTTATCGGCGGCTCTATTATTATCTTATTGTATTTCCTTCTTTTATACAGGCTTGTAGTAATTGTGATCAAGGCACGTACACGCTTTGCCTATATCACAGGAGCAGGTATCATTGGGCTGCTGACCTTCCAAATCTTTCAGAATATCGGCATGACGATGGGGCTGCTGCCTGTGACAGGTGTGACCTTGCCATTCCTGAGTTACGGCGGAAGCTCGCTCTTATCAAACTTTCTTTTATTAGGCGTCATTCTATCCTTTCGGAAAACGTATGATAATTATTTCTTCCTATCACGGAATGGCGACGATGAATAGATGCGAGGAGGAGGGGAAGGAATACCCCAAAAATATGGTACTCCTTGTGTGATTGTTTTGGAGGAATTTATTTATCTGATTTCATGACTCAAAATGATAACAATCAGTTGTGCATCATGCTATGTAATTTTTCAAGCTTTTCGATATGTTCTTCACAAACATCTTGCAGTTCAATGTCATAATGGGTGGCGATAAGAGTAAGGTTACCTAATAGGTTCCCGATTGATTCGCTGAGCAGCTTTTTGTTCATTTTGTCAGACGTAATTTGCGTTTTTAATGGATGAGGGCCGAATTCTAATTCTCTCATGATCCGGGCGACTTTTCCTGTGTCCTCTGTAAGTAAACCGAGGAAAACGAAACTATCGACTTCTGCGTATCCTGTTTCTTGATAAAATTGCTTCAAACGTTGCTGGAATTTGTTTGTGTTCATTAGTTCAGACTCCTTTTTCTAACTATTTCGAATTTAAGATAAAATTATCATACAATAAAACCAAAATAAAGAAATGAGGCTAAATAATGAAAAGTGTGGCGGTGTTTTGTGGTTCTAGTATGGGCGCGAGTTTATCCTACAAGGAAGAAGCTGTTCGATTAGGGAAGGAATTGGCCAGACAAAAATTGACGCTCGTGTACGGAGGGTCAAGCGTAGGAATCATGGGAGTGGTAGCGGATACAGTATTGGCAGAAGGCGGCAAGGTAATCGGCGTCATTCCGAAAATGCTGGAGGAAAGGGAGATTTCCCATCCGCATTTGACAGAGCTGATTGTAGTCGATTCGATGCATACGAGGAAAACAAAAATGGCCGAGCTTGCTGATGGATTTATTGCGCTGCCGGGTGGTCCTGGAACAATGGAAGAATTCTTTGAAATTTTCACGTGGGCGCAGCTGGGGCTTCACCAAAAACCATGCGGCATTTTGAATGTCAATCATTACTATGATTTGCTTATTTCCTTTTTCACACATATGAATGAGCAGCAATTTCTGCATGATTTGTATATGCCGATTTTTTTAAGTGATACAGACCCGGCTTCATTAATCGAGCAGTTCCGGTCCTATAATCCGCCGCCGGTGAAAACCTATATCGAGAAGAAAAGCCAAACTTGATAAAAAGCGATGACAGCGACAGAATCTACGTTGAGGGTTCTGTCTTTTTCATTTTAGAAGGGATATGATAGCCTTTGTAGAATAATAGGGGAAAAGCTGTTCTGCATACCGAGGACAGGGGAGGGATCGTATGATTATTCGAAGAGCAAGGATGGCAGATGCTGCCGGCATAGCGAAGGTGCACGTAGATAGTTGGCGGGCGACCTATAAGGATATTGTCCCTAATGAATTTCTGAAGAAAATGACGTATGACAAAAGAAAGCGGCTGTGGGAAAGCGTGCTGCTGGAAGGATGCGTTTTTGTAGCTGAGAACGAGGAAGGCCAGATTATCGGCTTTGCTACGGGCGGCGAGGAAAGAAGCGGGGCATATGAAGACTTCCGGGGCGAACTAAGCACATTATATATAGTAGAGGCGTATCAAAGCCGGGGAATCGGGAAACGCCTGGTCAAAACAGTGATTAAAGAAATTGAAACGCTAGGTATCAATACAATGGTCGTCAGCATCTTGGAGGTAAATGAGTCAAAGCATTTCTATGAGGCGCTCGGCGGTCAGATGATTGACACAGTAGAGGTGGAAATCGGTGGGAAAAAGCTAAAAGAGCTTGTGTATGGATGGAAGGATATTAGCAGTATTTATGAAAAAATAGGGTGAAAATTTTCGGCTTGAAATGAAATTTTTTTCTCAAACGCACGAAGTGTTTTCGCTCTTTTCTTCTCGTCGGCGCTAAAATTACTAGAGAAAAGTAAAAAATTCTAGAATGCCCCCTTTTTCTAGGTACACAGTAATGTACCGAACAATTAAATATTTCAAAAAATTTAGATTGACTAGCATTTGATTGTTTGCTAAAGTAACCTCTAATAAAAGCATACAAATTCGTTGATGAGAAAAAGTAGTGTTTCGATTTGTTCTACAGAGAGCCGGCATGGTGGTGGAAGCCGGTGTACAGATGTTACATGAACTCCCCTCTGAGAAGGTTGGCTGAACAACTAGTAAGCTGATCCGGTGTCTCCCGTTAAAAAGAACACGTATGATTGTACGTTGCTGAGTGCTATTGAACGTTTTATCAATAGAAGTAGGGTGGTATTCGCGGTTAACTCCGTCCCTTTGTAGGGATGGGGTTTTTTGTATGCATGAGAAGCTAGAGGAGGGTTCAAATCAGCAGATTTTTAGTTTGATATTTTGTACGTAAACGTATCATGACAGGATGTCGTACTTCCTGTAGACACTCGATTATTAAAACATCTTAGGAGAGACAGCTATGGAAAAGAAAATACCGTTTTCAACTTATGCGATTATCGGAACAATGCTATTTGGTATGTTCTTTGGAGCAGGAAACTTAATATTCCCCATTCAAATGGGGCAGCTTGCCGGAACGAATTACTGGTGGGCACTGATCGGATTTTTAGTGACAGCGATCGGTTTACCGTTTTTAGGGATTTTGGCAATCGGCTTATCAGGCAGTAATGGTCTGCGCGATTTGGCAAGCCGTGTACACCCGGTGTTTGGGGTGGTATTCGCCCTGTCACTTTACTTAACAATCGGACCGTTCTTTGCGATTCCGCGTACAGCAACCGTACCATTTGTGGTTGGTTTTGAGTCATTCATTGACCCGGCAAAATCTCAAATGTGGCTATTGCTCTTTAGTTTCCTCTTCTTCCTGGTCGTATTTTATTTCTCATTAAACCCGGCAAAGATTATGGACTACATCGGAAAATATTTAACACCGGCATTTTTATTGTTTTTATTCGCCTTAATACTTATTAGTGTACTCTCTCCGATGGGGAGCTTTGTAGAGCCAAGCCTTTCCTATGTAAACGAAGCATTTATGACAGGGTTTAAAGAAGGCTACAATACGATGGATGCGCTGGCGTCGCTTGCGTTCGGGATTATTGTCATCAATGCAATCAAGCGATTAGGCATTACAGATAAAAAGGAGATTGCCAAAGCTACTTGGAAGTCTGGTATTTTTGCGATGGCACTTATGGTACTGATTTACGGCCTGATTATGTATATGGGGGCCTCAAGTGTTACGGAAATCGGTACATTTGAGAATGGCGGACAGATTTTCGCGGCAGTAGCCGATCACTACTTTGGTTCATACGGCGCGATTTTATTGGCGATCATTATTGTACTTGCCTGCTTAAAAACAAGTATCGGCTTAATTACAGCCTGCGGGGAGTTTTTCCACGAAGTATTCCCGAAAATCAGCTACAAAGCGTTCGTTGTGATTTTGTGTGCGGTATCATTTGCGATTGCGAATGTAGGCTTATCAAATATCATCACGTTTGCCGTTCCAGTGTTGATGTTCTTGTATCCGCTGGCAATCATCCTGATTTTACTCGGCCTTGCTGCACCACTATTTAAAAGCAAACAAAGTGTATTTGCAGCGGCCATGTTCTTTACGTTCTTTGTCAGCATCATTGATGGCTACAATGCGTTGATTGAAAGTGTACCAGCGTTTGAACTTGGCTTCTTGAATACGATTGCCGAGTTTTACAAAAGCTTTTTACCGCTGTATGACATCGGGCTCGGGTGGATCGTTCCGGCACTTGTCGGTACAGTGATTGGGCTAGTTATCCCGTCCAAGTCAACGATAAGTAAATAAAGAAGCAATCAAGCCCTCTTCCGTGTATAAGAAGAGGGCTTTTCCATTTATGTAGGACAGGAAAACTGCTTATAGAGCTGCTATTTGTTCTAATATGTTTTATAAAGAACATCCATTTTATCTTCATCTTCTAACTAGAAATACCAGGCATCTCCGTGATTGGTATTAGTATTATGTAAATAAATCGTTGTATGAGAGCCGTTGATTAATGAGTCCGAATGACCTGTTTTATATGTAAGCTCGCCGTTAGTAAAAGGAAAATGTCTTTTTTCCGAATCGAAAAAGCCAACAGGAATTTTAGAGGCTTGATATATATCAACGAATCGATCATCGGATCCTTCGTTAAACATGGGTGGCGTAACCATGACAGCATCAAAATCGGATGAACTATTCAAGACATCTTCGTTTAATTCTTCTAGTGAAATCGGCTCAAACTGGATATTTTCATGCTTCACTTCTAAAGTGTCGCCAAGTAGAGCGATAGTTATAAGCGCCCCATTATATTCAATTTCGTTGTTTGAGCAACCCGCTACTAACAGTAAAATTATTACCTAGATCAGTTTTTTCAATTTGTTTCTCTTGTGGCTGTTTTAAAGATATTATAGTTTAAATATTTCCAAAAGAGGAGAGCCCTCCACTATTTTAGTGTAATGATGATGTCCATTTTCTTAAGCACGGAAGGCAATTCACTAGGAAAGAGAGAAGAATATCAGAAACTAAGCACAGGCTATATAACAGGTTAAACGAGACTTAATATATATTTC
>JAPSKP010000125.1 GCA_031181585.1 Lysinibacillus sp. | reverse complement strand
GAATGGTAGATGGGGACAGTGGCCTATTTATAATGGAAATCTATAGAGAAAAAAAGAAAATAGAATATTTTAGAAAGTTTTGCCTTCTACTTGCGTATGTTGGAACGAGGAGTTTTTCAACTGCAAAAATAGGAGGATAAAAAATGGTTGTATTGAAAAAGGCAAGTGTATTATTATCGGCGGCAGCATTGTCTATAGGTTTATTAGCGCCAGTTGCCAGTGCAACAACAGTGGACGAACGTATGGAAAGGCTGCCTATTCAGGTGGCGCAGACAAATACTAAGGTAACAAAGAAAGATCTGATTAACCGTATGAAGGAACTGTTTCCGACGGAGTTTTCCGGCCTGACGGAGAAGGACTTCTATATGAATACGGGCTATCCTTATCCAGGTGACTCAACGGTACGTTATGAGCTGAGCTTTTCCAAACAGGTGAAGGAACAGCATATATACGGAAGCCTGATTTTTGCAGGAGCGGACCTGCAGCTTGAACATTTCTACTACCAGCCGCCGGAGACAGAAGATGCTTTCTTCCCTGCAAAGGTTTCAGAAAGTGAAGCACAGCAAATCGCGGACAAGCTTGTCAAACAGCTGGGAGCAGCTGGATATAAGTTTTCTTCTACAGAGGGTGTCTATACGCCAAGTAATTTGACACAGCCAGTACAATATACATTTATCTATCGGAAAACAGAAGGGGATATTCCGGTAGCGGACCGGTATATGGAAGTAACAATACGGGGAGATGGCCAACTAATTTCCTTCTACAACTCGGGCACAAAGACAGGGGCTTTCACATATGATGATGCTTCCAAAAAGAAAGACGCAGCTGCTGTTCAAACAGACATACAGAACACTGTAGAAGCACAGCTTTTCTATTTGCTGACGCCAAACTACCATACGGGAGGGGCAGAGGCACAGCTTGTGTACCGGCCGAACAATCAAATTGCTTCTGGGGTCCATGCATTGTCGGGTGATTGGGTGACGCTAGATGGACTATCAGCATCCTTACCGGAAGAGAAAGATATTACGCCGATTGCTCCGCAGCCATTGCCGCCTAGACAGCCGGATATTACAGAGGAGCAGGCAGAACAGCTGGCACTTTCATTCCTCCAAACGGAGATACCAGGTGTTACATTAACCATTGATTCTATTAACGAAACAACTAATTATACAGGTAAGCAGGTGTATATGATTCAGTATAATTATGAGTATGAAGGTGGAAATGTAGGGACGGCACTATCGATTGATAAAGCAACAGGTGAAATTATAGAATACTACGATATCAAGTACGATTTAGCAACGCAAATGAAACAAGAGCAGAAGAAGGGGTCATTCTCGCAACAGGCTGCCCTTCAACAGGCTGTTGAGTCTATAAAAAAATGGGCACCTTCTTATGCAAATGAATACGCCATGCCAGTAGCGGAAGCACACTATTTCGAGCATAATGACAGCTACTATTTCTCTTTCCCTCGTATTGTAAATGGATTATTGGTGGAAGGGGACCAAATTACGGTGAATATTGGAGCGGCGGGGGACTTACTTGGTTTGTCTATCACGACATACAGCGATGTTAAATGGCCGACTACAAAAGATGTGGTAGCGAAGGAAGAAGCAACGAAGCAGCTGAAAGAGAATTTATCACTACAATTACAATACGAAAACATTAAAAATATTGGAGATGCCCAGCATTATAGTCTTATTTACCGCCCACTGTTTAAGGAAAGCAGCTATGGCATGATTGATGCAAAAACAGGGAAATGGTTATCTGGTGAAGAGAAGGCAGAATATCCAGCAGTTGAGCATCCAACAGCAGCAGTTGAGTTGAATTATCTTATCCGTATAGGCGCCTTAGAAGTTGACGGACATTTTAATCCTGATACTGCTATTTCAAAAGGAGAGGCGCTGAAGGTGCTCATGAGATCACTTACGTATTCATATGATTATTATCCACAAGAAGAGGCAGAATCGAAGTTCTTTGAAAATATATCGCCTGCGGATGAACTGTATCCATTAGTGATGGCTGCTGTAACTATTGGCATTTTAGATGAGGCGGACAAAGCGCTCAAAACAGATGATAAGCTCTCACGCGAGGAAGTAGCAAAATGGGCCGTGAGAATGTTGAAGCTGGAGGCTGCCGCAAAGCATGGGGATATTTATCAATTAGGGTATACAGATGCAGCAAAAGTGTCCTCAGATAAGCGGGGCTACGTAGCACTGGCCTATGCGATGGGGCTATTGAATGCTGAGAATAATCAAGCGAATCCGCAAAAGGAAATAACATATGCTGAATTAGCGAAGATGACGGTATTACTGGCTAATGAAATGAAGGAAAATAACATCTATCATTAATGGATGTACAGCAGGGAAATAGAAAACCGGTGGAGATTCCTCCACCGGTTTTATTAATTAGGAAACGATATTATTCAGCGTTAGGATAAATCATCGTTGCCGGGTCTACATATTGATCAAACTGCTCCTTTGTTAGCAGACCGCTTGCAATAGCTGCTTCTTTCAGTGTTGTTCCCTCTTTATGTGCCTTTTTCGCAATAGCTGCCGCATTTTCATAACCGATGTACGGATTAAGAGCTGTTACAAGCATTAAGGAATTACGCAAGTTTGCATCCAGCACTTCCTGATTTGGTTCAATGCCTACAGCACAATTATCGTTAAATGATTGCATTGCATCAGCAAGCAGGCGTACAGATTGCAGGAAGTTATAGATAATTACCGGCTTAAATACGTTAAGTTCAAAGTTTCCTTGAGATGCTGCAAAGCCGATTGCTGCATCATTACCAAATACTTGGCAGGCAACCATTGTCATTGCTTCTGATTGAGTCGGATTTACCTTTCCTGGCATAATAGAAGAACCTGGTTCGTTTTCAGGAATTGTAATTTCACCGATCCCTGAACGAGGGCCGGATGCCAGCCAGCGCACATCATTAGCAATCTTCATCAAATCGGCAGCCAATGCCTTTAATGCACCGTGGGCTGTCGTAATCTCATCATGAGCTGTCAATGCATGGAATTTATTTTCTGCTGTTACGAATTGCTTGCCTGTTAAGCCGGCAATTTCCGCAGCCACCATTTCACCGAATTTCGGGTGTGCATTAATCCCTGTCCCTACAGCAGTCCCGCCGATTGCAAGCTCCTTCATAAATTCTGTAGTCACTTGGATCATTTTCTCAGATTTTACGAGCATATGGTGCCAGCCTGAAATTTCCTGGCCGAGCGTAAGCGGTGTTGCATCCTGCAAGTGTGTACGGCCGATTTTGATAATATCATTGAATGCTTCGGATTTTTCCTTTAGTGTAGCTTTTAAAACATTTAGTTTTGGTAACAAGTAATCCTCCACAGCAAGGACAGCTGCTACATGGAGAGCAGTTGGAAATGTATCATTTGAGCTTTGAGATTTATTAACGTCATCATTTGGATGGATACGCTCTTCACTGCCTTGGTTCTCAAGAATTTGGTTTGCACGGAATGATAATACCTCATTCATGTTCATATTTGATTGCGTACCAGAACCAGTCTGCCATACAACAAGCGGAAACTGATCGTTCCATTTACCATCTAATACCTCATCTGCAGCCTGCACAATCGCGTTTGCTTTGGTATCCGACAGTTTACCAAGCTTCTGGTTTGCAATTGCTGCTGATTTTTTTAGAATGGCAAATGCGCGGATCACCTCAATCGGCATTTTTTCCGTACCAATTTTGAAATTTTCTAAGCTTCGTTGTGTTTGTGCCATCCATAATTTATCCGCCTGTACTTGAATTTCACCCATTGTGTCTTTTTCAATACGAAATTCCATTTTAATCGCTCCTTTTTTAATATGTATTATGTATTTGATGTTCCCCAAATCGGAAACATAACAAACGTGAAGAAATAATTATTTTACCTTTTGTACATAGAAGTATCCTATCTTTATAGGCAGCAAGGACAATACGTACACAATGATGCTAAAACATCATTGGAACAAAGAAATGACAGCTATAACAGTAACAACACTTCACAAAATGCTGCAAATAGAAATCCCTCAAACAATTTTTGAGGGATTTCTATTCAATATGAAAATAATAAGGGAGGTTCGAAACATATTCTGGGGGGACATGTCTCGAAATAAAATTTCAACTAGTTGATCACTACAATGATAATGATAATCTTTCTCATTATGAAAGTCAATAATAATTGAGTAAGAATTTTTAAAAAATATTTTCGTGATGAAAGTTAGTTACATATAGACGCTCCCGAACATCTTTTTGTCATATCACTTTTCTTATAGAGAGGCCATGGGAATCTGATAATACAAACATGGATGACAGGAGACAGTAGGGGGAATTTTGTTACCTGATCTTCTAATAGCGGGCAGCTTTGTAAAACGATTTTGGATATATATTACAGATGGAGGAATATACAAGTAGATGTTTTCGATAAATAAACCAAGTAAATTTATGGGGAAACAAATAATTTGCCAAAACTGCTTTTCTAATATAATATAAACCTATAAAATTACTAAGGAATAATTGGAGGTTACATGACAATGTCATTTGGTCTTTTAACAGGTTTGTTATGTGGCGCTTTGTTAGGGTTCGTTATGCAACGCGGTCGTTTCTGCTTAACAGGTGGTTTCCGCGATATGTATATTGCAAAAGATAATCACATGTTCTATGCGCTTTTAATTGCGATTGCCGTTCAAAGCGTTGGTGTATATACATTGATTAGTTTAGGTGTTTTTGAATTTACGACAGGTACTATTTCTTTACTTGCCGTTATTGCCGGATCATTTATTTTTGGTATCGGTATTATTTTTGCCGGAGGTTGTGCAACAGGTACTTGGTATCGTGCCGGCGAAGGGTTAGTTGGAAGCTGGATGGCACTTGCAGGTTATATGCTAGTTGCTGCTATGATGCGTACGGGTCCATTAGCACCGATTGATACGGAGCTCAAATCTTATGAGGTTGGAAATAACTCAATGGCAGCAACATTTGGGGTAAGTCCATGGGTATTGATTGCGATTTTAGTAGCAATTGTGGCTTTCATTGTTTACCGCGAGTTGAAAAAGCCAAAAGTGAAGATTCCTTCCTTAAAACCTAAGAAAACTGGTGTGGCTCATATTCTTTTTGAAAAACGCTGGAATCCTTTCGTTACAGCTACATTGATCGGTTTAATTGCTACATTGGCATGGCCGTTATCTGTGGCTACTGGACGTATGGGCGGTCTAGGAATTACAACGCCTTCAGCAAATATTTTGCAGTTCCTTGTGACAGGTGATATAAGCTTTGTAAACTGGGGAGTTTTCCTAGTATTGGGTGTCTTCCTTGGTTCAATGTTTGCGGCGAAAATGTCTGGAGAGTTCCGTTTCCGTATGCCGGATGTAAAAACAGGGCTTAACAGTTTCTCCGGCGGTTTGATGATGGGCTTCGGTGCGAGCTTGGCAGGGGGTTGTTCAATCGGGAACGGTCTTGTTATGACAGCAATGATGACGTGGTCAGGCTGGATTTCACTTGTATTTATGATTTTAGGTACATGGACGGCTTCTTATTTTGTATTTGTCCGTCCAAGAAAAAAAGCACAAGCTGCTCGTTCAGAAACAGTAACAGCTTAATTTGATTAAAGGAGAGAGTAACTATGCAAAAAAAATTAGAAGTAATGGGTATGGTGTGTCCGTTCCCTTTAGTAGAAGCAAAACAAGCAATCGAAGAGATTAACACAGGAGACGAGTTAGTAGTAGAGTTTGACTGTACACAAGGTACAGAATCTATCCCTCGTTGGGCAGCGGAAGCAGGGCATGAAGTAACAAACTTCGAGCAAGTTGGCGAAGCTGCATGGACAATTACAATTAAGAAAAACTAATTTTTAAAATAAAGAATGCCACTACTCGGTCATCTAGGCCTGGGCAGTGGCTTTTTTGTGTCTTCTTAACGCGTTAAATAACTTTTACATAAAAATCCCGGCCATTATTGATTCCTGTGACTTCTGTATCCTTTACTGTTTTGTAATAGTTATCAATTTCACGGGCTAGGCCTGCATGACCGTTAAAATATTCACCACATTCCAGATTTTTCCCGGAATTGTGGAAGTCAAAATATATTCTCGTGTCGGGACACATGCTGTTAATTATTTGTTGGAATTCTGCAAGTGGAATGTGCAATCCTCGGTTGTAGCGACATTCGCGTTTATACGTATGGTGGGAAATGTTGATCGGCTTTGGTTCTGTGATCATGTCAATTTTAATCATTAACATCAACCCCTCTTAAATGGTGGGAAAGCTAACTTATACGAGTCGATTATAGCAGATAACTAAAAAGTAATGATTGAAAATTCGATTATTTCGAACAAATTTCTTATTTGTCTAAACATTATAAATGTATATTACCAATTCTCACGTTGCATTTCTTCTGCTACTATCTGCAGATCGTATGCATTGATTCGAAGCAATTCATATTCGTTGTTTTCCATATACTTTATCGCGAGGTTGAGCACATACTTTGGAGAGGCTTCATTATCTTCATCATATAAAAGCAGCATACCGTCCGTATTACCAATAATAAACTTGTCTTTCTCGGTAAATTGCCAAGGTGCTTCGTAAGGGCGCTTTGTCACACTTGTGACAAAATCAGCGTTTTCTAAAATCCTTTTATATTGAACCTGTTTGTGCTCATTCCAGTTTTTTTCTTGTTCTAAAAAAGGAGTGATAACAGAGTATTTTAGATTTGGGAAATGCTCCTTCAACTCTGTCACTATCTCTGCTGTCCATCCTTCTACCCCGAGTTGCCCGCTGATAACAACCCATTCAAGTCCCTCTTCGCAAAGGGAATATAGATTATTATATAATGCTTTTTTGATGACAGGGATGCCCGGGTGCTTCTCATTGAAGATACCTAGCTCATGCGCACGATATCCCGTTACATAGATGGTCTTCATCGGAAATCTCCTTTCACTTGCTTTCTACCATTCTAACCTAATTTGCCTTCAGCAGAAAACAGAAAGAGCGGAGTTATAATAGGCGGGTTTTCTCTATTAGTTGTTCTATGATTTTGTTTTACCCTTATTCGATAGAAAGTATCAATAGATCGGTTAGATTATGTAGACAGGACTGCTGAGCAAAAAAGCCCTAGGAA
>JAPSKP010000034.1:15602-31882 GCA_031181585.1 Lysinibacillus sp. | reverse complement strand
TCTCGAGGTGTTTTATTTTGCATCTGAAAAACGTTCTAATGTGATCTACCTATTCAGGATCGAGCATCGGTCATTTGTTTCCATACGGACCCTTTAGCTTCTTCTCCTTGTTCAATGCGAGCGATCGCCATCTTCACCTGAAGTTTCACTTCGAACTCAGGATCGTTCTCTGCTTCATGAAGGGCAGGTAAACAAGCTTCTGTACCTGTTTCATATAGGTACATGGCTGCACGCCAACGAACCAGCTTGTTTTTATCCTTTAAAGCCTCTATCATTGCAGATTCAAATTCTTCAAAGCCAAGATCACTCATACAGTCCCCTGCCGTCCGACGAACAGCTGCACTCTTATCCTTCAATGCCTTTGATAACGCTGGAACAACTGCTGTATCCTCAACCATTCCTAGATAAACAGTAGCTAATCGGCGAATCGCCATCTGGTCATCTTCTAGTGCTAAGGTCAAAAGAGGAAGATCGTCTACTTCCGGATCCGGCAGTTGATCAAGGAGTTGGAAGCGCTGCTGCCAATCTTCGTGCTCCTTATACATTTCCACCGTCACCTTCTGTTTCTCCTGCGGTACAGCTTTCTTACTTGAATTTGCTGCATCAATAATCAACTGTAGGCGTTCATCTGGATATGTTGCGAGCACTTCCTGCAGAACGGCTTGAGCAATTTCTTCCTTTTCTCCGTAACGGACACCATAATCTACCCATTTACGCTGGAAGATATAATTTTCATCTGTTTCCTTTGCTTCAATTGACTCAAACGCTTTTGTAAACTGCTCTCCTGTAGCAATGCGCGTCTCTGATTCATTATCAAATACTTTAATTTGAAGAGGTACACCTTTAAACATTTGGACATGTACATATACTTCTCCAAAATGCTCGTTTACAGTAGTACCTTCCTCTGCTGGATCATTCGTTTCCCCCAGAGCAGCCCGGATACCTGATAAAATAGTTTCCCAGGCGAATTTAGCATTACGTTCCACAGCCAGGAAGTTTGAGACATGGTATACACCTTTTACTCCTTCTACGTGAAAGATAGCCTGAATTTCCGGGGATGCTTGTTCGATATTTTCTTTTGTATAATTATAGCTTTTACCAAAAGGTAAATCTTGATCGATGACAATTTTCATCGAGTTTGGACTCGGTGTTGGTTCAATTGTGATGATTTTCATGGAATGTTTCCTCCTCAACTATTTACGATTTCCTCTAAGTAGCTCCAGCGCTCTATTAGATGTTCATAGTGGGCATTCAGCTCCTCAAGCTTTGCTGTCAGCTCTTGCAGCTTTGTAAAGTCAGAACCCGTTGTCGAAATGCCCTCTTCTGTCTTCATAATATCTTCTTCCACTTTTGCAATCGTCTCTGCAATAGTTTCCCATTCCTTCTGCTCTTTAAAACTCAGTTTTTTCTTTTCTGATTTCGGTTTTTCCTGTTTCGGTTTGTCTTGCTTGATTTCCCTTACATCAAGCTTTTCCTGTTCCTGCTTCTTTACTAAGTAATCTGTATAAACGTCCAGACTTTCTTCAACATTTCCCTTTCCATCAAGAATCCATAACTTTTTGGCAATTCGATCCAAGAAGAAACGGTCATGGGAAATCGTAACGACAACTCCTGGGAAATGCTCGATGAAATCCTCCAGTACTCCAAGTGTCTCAATATCCAAATCATTTGTTGGCTCATCTAGTAATAGCACGTTTGGCTGTTCCATCAATAATCGAAGTAAATGCAGTCGCTTGCGCTCACCACCAGAAAGCTTGCCTATTGGTGTCCCATGTGTATGTAGGGGAAATAAAAAGCGTTCAAGCATCTGTGCCGCTGAATAGCGGATGCCTTGTGCATCTGTAATGTCATTTGATGCTTCACGGATGTATTCAATCATTCGCTCATTCTCATTCATCTTTGGCAATACTTGCTTAAAGTGCAGTCGTTTTACAGTAGAGCCTACAAGTACTTCACCTTCATCAGGCTCAAGCTCTCCAGCCAAAATATTCAGCAATGTTGACTTACCGTAACCGTTTGCTCCGATAATGCCAATTCGGTCACCTTGCTGTAACAGGAAGCCAAAATCTTTAAGAATAACCCGATCACCAAATGCTTTCGAAATCTTTTCTGCTTCCAGCACTTTTCGGCCTAGGCGTGTCGTAGCAAGGGCCAGCTCTAAATCAGCATCATCACTTGAGCGGTCGATGGATTTATCAAGTTCTTCAAAGCGTTGAATTCGCGCCTTCTGCTTTGTTGTTCGCGCTTTTGCTCCTCTTCGAATCCACTTCAATTCCGAGCGGTAGCGATTTTGGAGTTTCGCCTGACTTGCTGCATTCATTTCTTCTCGTATAGCACGGGCCTCTAAAAAGTCCGCATAATTTCCTGTGTGGCGATAGAGCGTCTGATCTGCCAGCTCATAAATATGCGTTGCCATCTCATCCAGGAAATACCGGTCATGGGTAATGAAAATAACGGCACCCTTTAAGCGGGATACCATTTCCTGTAACCATTCTGTCGATTCGACATCCAGGTGGTTTGTCGGCTCATCCAACAGGTAAAGGTCTGCCGGTTCAATAAGTACTTTTGCAAGTGCTACCCGTTTTTGCTGACCGCCTGATAATTCCGTCACGACCCGATCAAACATATCAATACCCAGTTTCGTCAAGGCTTGTTTGGCAAGTGCATTGACATCCCATGCGTTTTCACTATCCATTTTTTGCTGAAGAGCAAACAAGGTGTTTTGAAGCTGTTCAGAGTCCGGTCTGCCTGCTAGGGCTGCTACTGCCTCCTCATATTCACGATTGAGCTGCAGTATTGGTGAATCGCCATCAAATACCGCCTGCAATACCGTCATTCCAGCTGGAAAAGCAGGGTCTTGCTCTAAATAGGCTATCCGGTATTTATTAGGATGATCAAGCGAAATAGAATCCGCATCTTGAACACCCGCTAGGATGGAAAGAAGCGTAGATTTACCAGTCCCGTTAATACCGATCAAACCTGCTCGGTCCCCTTCGTTGATAGTAAATTCTATACGCTGAAACAGTGTTTTGTCTCCTACTGTTTTGGTTAAATTATTTACGATTAAATGACTCATACAATCCCGTCTCTTTCATTTTTAAGCTGTCTTAAAAAGGATACCATAAATTCATGACGTTCTTCAGCCATTTGTCTTCCCTTTTCCGTCACCATTAGATCTTTCAACAATAGAAGCTTCTCATAAAAATGGGTAACTGATGCAGTCGATTTTGTTCGATATTCCTCAACAGACATATTAGAACGGGTTTCTTCTGCATCATCATACAGTTTACGGCCCTTCGCTCCCCCAAACGCAAAAGTTCGCGCAATACCAACTGCACCAATTGCATCAAGACGGTCTGCATCACGAACGATTTTTGCTTCTATCGTTTTTGCCTCCAGCTCATTTCCTCCATTAAACGAAACGGAAGCAATGACCTCCCGAATGAAGTTACGCTCTTCATCTGTCAAATCAAGCGCTGCTAAAATACGCTCTTCCGATTCCTTAGTTGTTGTATATTTTGCATCGCTTACATCATGCAGCAGTACAGCTAACTTTACAATTTCACTATTAGCTTCCGGTTCTGACGCTAGAATCGTTTCTGCATTTTTATATACGCGTTCAATATGCTGGAAATCATGGCTGGCATCCATGTTGTCGTAGATCTCTCTTACTAGCTCCGTACATTTGTCTAAATTATTCATTACACTGGACCTTCTTTCAGGATTTCATTGTTTAAATTATTATAAGTACTTCTAAAGCATAAGAAATATAATAGATTCATTATATACTATGGGAAGTATTATTTCCCAACAGGAGAAGATAAATCAAAGATAAATAAGGATATTTTTTCAGACACGAAATGAGTGAATATGCTTTGATGATCACCGATTTTTGCTGGGAGATCTCGACTTGCAACTTTTCATACCGGCCCATAAAACAATTAAAAAGTGCGCCAGATAATCCAGCGCACTTTTCTTTCTTATTTAGATAAAAACTAGGTCAGGTGAGGAATCAATATGGATCTGCTTCATGCCCTTTATCAACAGCTTCTTTTACTGCTTGATCATTTTTTGCATTCCCAAGTGGTCCAGACTCCGATGATGAGGCATTTTTCAACCCTTCACGCAAGCGTCTGCCATATTCTTCATCAGCTTGCTCCGCATACGAAATCATTTTTTCCTGAATTCTTGGATCACATTTCGACAAGTCGGTTACTAAATTATGAATGAGATCGTCTTTCTCCCATTGTTCGAATGCTCGATATGTTTCGCCAGCCTGTTTAAAGTTATTCTCCCGGTCAATTGATTCACGGACAAGCTTCCCTTTAATTTCAGGTGTGTATTCCTTGCCTGTCTGTTCTGCCTCTTGGAGTCCTCCCAAGATGGACGGCTCATAGTTGATATGCGGATTTTGGTTAGCTCCTTTATCAACATAATATTCCATTTGACCGCCTCGCTGATTTGTTGCTACTCGCTTCTTCGGCGCATTAATTGGCAGTTGCAAATAGTTCGGTCCTACACGATAACGCTGTGTATCGGAATAGCTGAATGTACGGCCCTGTAACATTTTATCGTCTGAGAAATCAAGCCCGTCCACCAGCACCCCTGTACCGAATGCCACCTGTTCTACTTCTGCAAAGTAATCTTCAGGATTTTTATTCAGCACCATTTTACCGACCTTTTGCCAAGGGAATTGCTCCGGCGGCCAAAGTTTTGTATCATCCAATGGGTCAAAATCAAGCTCAGGGTGATCATCATCGCTCATGATCTGTACATACAGCTCCCATTCTGGATAATCACCTTTTTCAATCGCTTCGAATAAATCCTGTGTGGCATGGTTAAAATTCTTAGCTTGGATTTCCTCTGCCTCTTTTTGCGTCAAGTTTTTAATGCCTTGTAAAGGCTCCCAGTGGTACTTAACAAGGACTGCCTCGCCTTCCTTGTTCACCCATTTGTACGTATTAACGCCTGACCCCTGCATCATACGATAGTTTGCCGGGATACCCCATGGCGAATAAACAAGTGTTACCATATGGAAACTTTCAGGAGAGGCTGCACAGAAGTCGAAGAATCGCTCTGCATCCTGGCGGTTCGTCACCGGGTCTGGCTTGAATGCATGAATCATATCAGGAAATTTCATTGCATCACGAATAAAGAAAATCTTCAGATTGTTTCCTACTAAGTCCCAGTTACCATCTTCTGTATAAAATTTCACAGCAAAACCGCGAGGGTCTCGTAATGTTTCAGGTGAATGGCCACCATGGATTACCGATGAGAAGCGTACGAATAATGGTGTGCGTTTTCCTTTTTCCTGGAATAGCTTAGCACGTGTATATTTGCTGATTGGCTCGTCGCCTACCATACCATAGCTTTCAAAATAACCGTGTGCCCCGGCACCACGAGCATGCACCACTCGTTCAGGGATACGTTCACGGTCGAAATGACTGATTTTTTCGATGAAATCATAGTTCTCCAGTGTAGCAGGACCCCGGTTTCCTACAGTTCGGATATTTTGGTTATTTGTAACCGGATGCCCTTGTCTGTTCGTTAACGTATCTTCATTTTCGATATTAGTTTCATGATTTTGGTTTTTATCCATTCCATTCACTCCTTTACTTATATAGAAGTAGTTTATCCACTATTCAAGAACGGTAAACGGAAAAATCTCCAATCTTCTGTTCATTTGGTGACATTTCTCATTTTTTCACACTACAAAACGTTGATAGAATCTCTATTCCGTTTTTTAGTACGAAGATTTCTGATTTGGAAAATTAACTTTTATGAAGGACTATTTTTTAGAAGTAACGATAAATTTACTCGCAAATTTTTAATTACTCGCTATTTTACAAACAAAAAAGCGGGAGTTTCCTCCCGCTTACTTCTCGTTAAAACAGCCCTACTGCATGTCCTTCTTGATCTACATCCATACGCAGTGCAGCTGGCTGCTTTGGCAGTCCAGGCATTGTCATGATGTCTCCTGTCAGGCAGACCAGGAAACCCGCACCAAGTTTTGGAATGACTTCACGCACAGTAACCGTAAATCCTTCTGGGCGACCGAGGAGCGCCGGCTGATCAGACAATGAATACTGGGTTTTTGCCATACAAATCGGCAGCGCATCCCAGCCGAATTTTTTTATTTGAGCGATCTGCTTCTTCGCAGCGTCTGTAAACTGTACACCTTCTCCACCATACACATGTTTGACAATGGCATCAACCTTCTCTTCGATGGATTGATCTAGCTCATAAAGCTGGTGGAAGTTGTTAGGTTGCTCCAACACTTCAAGCACCTGCTTTGCAAGATCAATACCGCCTTTTCCGCCTTCTTCCCATACATTCGTACGGGCAATACGGATACCTTCATTTTTTGCCCAATCCAGAATCGCCTTCAGCTCTTCTTCTGTATCGGTAACAAAACGGTTGAGAGCGACGACCGGCTCAACACCAAACGTTCGCACTGTCTCTACATGCTTTGCCAAATTTTCAATACCCATCTTTAAAGCCGCTATATTTTCCGTTGAGAGCATATCTTTCGGTACGCCCCCGTGCATCTTTAACGCACGGATTGTCGCTACGATAACTATTGCATCCGGTTTAAACCCGCCTTGACGTGCTTTAATATGCATGAATTTCTCTGCCCCTAAATCCGCACCGAATCCAGCTTCCGTCACAACGATGTCTGCCAGCTTTCTGGCAGTCTGTGTCGCAATAATGGAATTGCAGCCATGTGCGATATTTGCAAAGGGACCTCCATGTATTAAAGAAGGTGTCCCTTCCATCGTCTGAACAAGATTTGGCTTGAACGCTTCTTTCAACAAGAGCGTCAATGCTCCCTCTACGCCAAGTTGTTTTACAAAGACAGGCTCACGCTCATACGTATAACCGATGACAATTTTGGCCAGACGTGTTTTCAAGTCTTCTATACTAGTAGCTAGGCAGAATACCGCCATAATTTCCGATGCCACCGTAATATCAAATCCATCTTCCCGAGGTACACCTTGCACCGGACCTCCTAGACCGATGACAACCTTCCGCAATGCACGGTCGTTTAAGTCCAACACACGTTTCCATAAAATGCGACGCGGATCAATATTTAAGGAGTTGCCTTGGTGGATATGATTATCGATAATTGCAGCTAGTGCATTGTTTGCTGTCGTAATTGCATGAAGATCTCCTGTAAAGTGAAGATTAATATCTTCCATTGGTAATACTTGTGCATATCCGCCGCCTGTTGCTCCTCCTTTAATACCCATTACTGGTCCAAGAGAAGGCTCTCGTAAAGCTACCATCACCTGTTGGTTTAACTGTTGTAATGCATCAGCCAGCCCTACTGTCACAGTTGACTTCCCTTCTCCAGCAGGGGTAGGACTGATTGCTGTCACCAGTACAACTTTCCCTGTTGAAGAGCCTGGAATTTTAGAAGGGTCTAGCTTTGCTTTATACCTTCCATACTGCTCTATTGCTTCTTCAGGAATTTTTGCTGCTTCAGCAATGGCCGTAATTGGCTTCATTACGGCTTTACTGGCGATTTCTAGGTCTGTTAATGGTTTCGTTACTGTCATTGTACACCCTACTTTCACATGTAATCTTATTTATTATATACAAAATAAGAAGGCTGCAACCGACTCATCTTGAAGAAATATAGCCAATTTGTTGACAGTATATATCTGTTCCTGTATATTTTTAAGCATAATTGTCTTAATTTTTCGATTAAGATTATTATAACTGCAAGTATGGGAGGAGAACGCTCATGCACCAAGGGAAAGTAAAATGGTTTAATAACGAAAAAGGTTATGGGTTTATTGAATGTAACAATGGTGAGGACGTTTTCGTGCATTTCACTGGCATTCAAGGTGAAGGTTTCCGTACACTTGAGGAAGGACAGGCAGTAACATTTGAAATTGTAGAGGGGAACCGAGGTCCCCAGGCTTCAAATGTGTTTACAGATTAAGTATACGCCGGCTTCCGTCGGTGTTTTTTATTTTTCCATTAGAAAAGGCTGCTCGATGAAAATTGGGCAGCCTTTATTTCTATTCTTTACAATAACAAAATCCCTTCTGCCATTTTTACCCCTCATTGTCGTCACGAAATTCTGGATGCTGGCACTGTAGCGGACGGACTCATCTTTCCCATATCCATTTAAAAATACTGTGGTCCGCCGTACTATTCTTTTTAATAAGAGCTTTCCAAATAATTAATACACTTCTGTGAACATGTATATGGCATTTTGAAAATGTAGAACACGTTCTTCCCTTGCTCCTTTTAGAACAACTGTATGGAGACCCGGCCCGTTCTCCAAGAGAACATCCCATACCTCTCCATCATCATAAGGACGATAAAAAGATAGATTACCGGAAGGAGTATATATGGTCAGCACCTCTGCATTCGTTTTCTCATCTATTTTTAAAGTACTTTCCAGACGGCAAAGCTGCAGCAGGATACGAGCCATTTCGAAGTTTGAAACTATGTAAGATACCTCTGCAATTTGCAAAGGGCCAGCAGCATGTTCATGGATGATCCTCCGCTCTTTCATATCTTCAACACGGTCTTCCTCTGACTGGTCCCACTGGATAAAGAACGGCAAGTCAATTTGATTATTTTGATCTCCTATATGAAGAAGCTGCCAGCTGACAATCGATCCATCCGGTCTGGTACGAGAGAAACGGTCAGGTCCTATTACATCATACCCCGCTCTCTTAAACTGTTCAGCGTCCTGTTCGATTGTCGTTGTGCTGATAGCCACACGTGTTAAACCATTCTCAAATTGGTTTCGGGCATATGTTTCATGAAGTGTATATGGAATAGTCGAAGCCTCTTTAAACTTTTCTTGATCATAAATATTGATCAATTCAATATAAGATTCTTCAAAATAACATAGCGCATTATATGTGCCCCACTGCTCATGTTTTCCCCCTGGCACAACGTGCAGCCCCTCAGAGCGCAATCCCTCAGCAGCTTCTTCCGGACTTTCAACAAAATGGACAATATGATCCAATTTATACATGCAATCCCTCCGTTTTTCTAGTGAATATTTCAATATGCCTATGAAGGACAGAAATTGAAATTGGTAATTTACCAACCATATCGCCATCCACATTCAATTCCAGCTGCCGATCAGCCTCAACGTACAACTCTTTTGTACTAAAATAGTGAACATTCTCATCATCCTTCAATGAATTGAAGAGCATATTTGTTGCAATTCTCAATGTTTGGAAGGTAGAGTCGCTTTTAATAACGAAGCAATGCACCAGACCATCTGTAACATCTGCCTCATCTGCAATAGTGGAAAAGCCCCCTACCGAATTTGTAAGCGCCATAAGAAATAGAATAGCTTCCTTTTCAACCACTTGGTCATCATACGATAAGCGAAGGGTAAAAATTTCGTTGTCAAAAATCGCTTTGGCCCCTTCGATTAAATAAGCAAGGGAACCGAGTCTTGTTTTTTGTTCAATGGATACTTCACCAACTGCCTCTGGAAGAGCACCGATGGCCACAACGTTCGTAAAATACTCATTATTTACCTTTCCTATATCTGCATATGCCGTCATTCCTCCAAGAAGTTTAATTGCTTCATCTGGATTTAGTGGAATATTTAAGGCTCGGGCAAAATCATTAACGGTACCAAGCGGAACAATGCCTACTTTAGGGCGGAAAGGCTTTTCTGCTATCCCATTAATTCCTTCATTCACCGTTCCGTCTCCTCCAACAAGAATGACAGTATCAAATCGTTCCTCACAGGCTTTTTCAGCCAAGCGTTTTGCATCGCCTTCACATGTAGTTTTTACGACTTCTATATCATGCGTGGCACAGAGCTGGTCACAAATCTTTTGCTCATAATGAAGACTCTCTTCTTTTCCCGATGTCGGATTTAAAATAATTAGTGCTTTTTTCATTCTTACTCCCCCTAGTAGCCATAGATTCTTATCCATACCCCTTTAGGAGGAAATATGTCACCCTTTTGTACCCATTATAACGAGGCTACTATGAAATATATAGAACAAAACATAATATTTACATAATATAGAAGTTCTCCTCGTTTTGACGGAGCCAGTCTTGAAGGATTTCAATAAATTTTCCTGCTGCTGGAGAGACATTATAAGATGTTGATAACCCTATTATACGGAAAGTCTCTTGTTCAAAAGAAACGGCATTTACATTGTCCGGTAAGCTGCCTAGTACAAGTTTCGGCATAATTGTAATTCCCAATGAGTGTTCTACCATTGTAATAATTCCTTTGTCATCAAACAGTTCAAATCGAATATTCGGTTTAATACCATACTTCTCAAAAATCGTTATAACATCATTTGTTCCTTTGTAAGAAGGCATGATAAAATTTTCCCCTTCAATATCCTTCAAGTTAATTTGTGTCATATTATACAGCGGACTATCAGACGATATAATACACAGCATCGGGTCCTTTATTAGGGGAATATACTGGAACTGCTTAGAGCTTGGGCGATTTAAAAACCCACAATCAATTTCCCCGGCGATTAGCCATTTTTCGATTTGATAATAGTCCCCTTCCCTCAGCTCAATTCGAATTCCTGGATATTCCTGTTCCATTAATCGAATGATCGTTGGCATCCATTTTGTTGAAATACTTGAAATTAAGCCAACACGTACTGTCCCTTTCGTTAAACCATTAATACGGGAGGCTTCCTGTTGAAGCTGCTCCTCAGCTTGCAACACTTTTCGCATAGCAATAAGCATTGTATGGCCATCTGATGTCAGAGTAACACTCGAGCGGCTCCGGTGAATCAATGGAAACCCAAATTCTTTCTCTAAATTAGACACAGCATGGCTGACTGCGGACTGTGTGAGACCAAGCTGTCTAGCTGCCTTTGTGAAACTTTGGGCTTCTGCAACCCTTTGTAAAATCTGATATTTTATTAAACTCATATAGTTCACACCTTTTTTATTTAATAAACATGAATTTTTTTAATGTTAATTATTATAAACATTCGTTTTACTAATCGCAAATACCGCCGTATAGTTGTGTTATAACAGTTTGATAGTTGGTGGTGGAATGATGAGTTTACAAGGAAAAGCAAATACACTTATGGTCATCGTCACAATGTTTTGGGGCGTAAGCTATACATTTATGAGAATGGGTTTAGAATCGCTTGAAACATTTAACATTGTTGCATGGCGATGCTCGATCGCTTTTATTGTTGCGGGACTCATTTTCTACAAAAGAATGAAAAATATAAATAAGCAAACATTGACTTATGCAGGTATTCAAGGATTTTTATTATTTTCTGTATTTTCCTTGAGCCTCTTTGGATTAGAAACGACGAGCGTCTCTAATGCTGGTTTCATCTTAAGTTTGACAGTCGTGATTGTTCCTATTTTCTCAAGTTTATTGGAACGAAAACTTCCATCAGGTGCTGTAAGTATTGCCGTTATATGTACTATGGCAGGAATCACGTTCCTGACGTTGAAGGAATCGCTGTCTTTTCAAATTGGAGATATTCTAGTAGCTGTTGCAGCGTTTGCATATTCTATTTACTTAATACTCAATAGTAAATTCACAAAATCTGTTGATTCAATTGCTTACGGGGTGTATCAACTAGGGTTTGCAGCCCTATTCGGTATTATTTGTATGGTGGCTTTCGAGACACCGGCGATGCCTTCATCACCGAAAAGCTGGATAGCTATTCTTGGACTCGGATTGATTTGTACAGCTTTCTGCTTTATCGCACAGTCTGTAGTACAACAGTATACATCCCCTACTCATACGGGCCTCATTTTTTCACTGGAGCCGATTTTTGCGGCACTTTTCGCAATTTTGTTTATCGCTGAACCATTTACGCTTAAGCTATTTGTCGGAGGAGCTCTTATTTTAGCAGGCAATCTGGTTGCACAGTGGGAACAGCTTCATCAAACTAGATTTTTACGTAAATCGAAAACGCATGAAAAAACGGCTTAAGGAGACCCTTAAGCCGTTTTCATTTCTCTTAAATAGAACAAACGCTCTCTATCAGCTTTTCTCGACTTTTCTAGAATACCATCTTTATTGTCATATAATTGCTAGAAAAAACATAGACTAGCTAATAGGTCGCAAATGTCAGAACGTTTTCAATATACAATCATTTTTCATTCCAACAAACTGACGTTATTATTAGGTATGTACTATTTTTATCGTATATTTTATTAAACAAACGAAGGAAGTGTTTACATGGTAGGACGTAACGACCAGTGCCCATGCGGTAGCGGGAAAAAATATAAAAAATGCTGTGAAGGCAAACAACAGGTAAAAGTAGAAAATCTATTTAATGAAGAAATAGAAAGCACATTACAAACATTCTACTCTGTATATCCAGAACGAAAAGACATTCGCGAGTATATCGAATTGTTACAAAAGTGGTCTCCAGCCATGAACGGTAAACTTCAACGTGAACTAATTGAAGCAGTTGTATTGGATGAATTTTTCTTCCACGAGCGTCCAGATATTTGGGAAGGTTACCTAAAACGTCAGATGAAGCGCACAGTTCGTCCGCAGACAATTGCTTTATATGAGCAATGGGCTTCACCTGAAATTTTTATCGGCAAAGTGGATTCTATTGAAGATTATTACTTTAAAGCAGTTCATACATTAACAGAAGAAGCTGTGATGATCCGTCGTGAAAATAACAAGCCAATTCCTGAAGGTATGCATGTATTCGCATTCTTATTACCTGATGGTTCAGAAAAGGAACAGCATAAATTAGCAGTTTCTACGTTGATCTTCTTCCCAGCCGACCATGTAAAAGTTTTTGAACAAATTAAAAAGGATTTTGATTCACAGGAGCTGAATGCCCTCACTTTCCTAAAAGATAACCATTTGGCACTTTGGACAAAGCTTGTTGCAGGTGGATATGAAGGGGAAGAATTCACGACATTCGAACAGGATGTTCTGCAGCAGGCAAAAGGCTTCTTAAAAGAGCAGGAGCTTGCTGGGGATAAACTAATTGCTGTACTGGAAGATTATTTAGTGGAGCAGCAGCCAAAAGCACGTAAATCTTCAGCAATTGCCGCTGGTGCAATTCGCTACGGCCAGGAACGCTGCCTATTTGAAGGCAAAACATTTACGGTGAAGGAAATTTCTGAAAGCTTCGGCGTTTCGTCCTCTTCACTTAATAAATACTATCAAGAGCTGCTTGAATATCAAGCTGTTCTCGCATAAGCTACAGATACTCTTTTTAGTATGGAATATATAAAGAAAGGACTGGTCATGACGGATATTACCGTTTCATGCCAGTCCTTTTGTATATTAAACAGAAATAATCATTGATCATCAGTAACTTTCATCAGCTCTTCGCCTAAAAATTTGAGTTGTTCCCCGACCGTACATTGCTCAATACAGAATCGGTGGGCGCCCGTCTTGCCGCGCGTTTTTCGAAGATCGCGTAAGACAAGGCAATCTGTACAATAAACGTCAGTTAATTCATCTATTTCTTTCATAACAGAAACTTTATTCATATGCGGCCCCCTTTGTAGACGTCTTACTATTTTACTACGCTGAAAAAACTTTTGTCCATTAAAATTGTCTGCTATACTGGTGGTAATCTTGGAAATGAGGGTTGAATATGCTGGAAATCTATATTGATGCTGCAAGCGCCGGTAATCCTGGACCGAGCGGCATTGGCATTTATATAAAAGGAGAAGGCCATCAATTAAAGATAAGCGAGTACATCGGAGAAACAAACAACCATATCGCGGAATTTTCCGCGCTTATACGCGGTCTTGAAGAGGCTGTCAAGTTAGGATCTCAGCTCGTTTCTATGCGTTCTGACTCAAAAATCGTTGTCAGTTCGTTAGAAAAAGAATATGTAAAAAACGAGGAGTATAAGCCTTATTTAGAACGTGCCTTGCAGTTGGTCGAGGAGATCGAGCTATTTTTCATCAAATGGATACCGGATAGTCAAAACAAAGCAGCGGATGCTCTCGCCCGGGAAGCTATCCATAAAAATAAAAAATGACAACAAGCAGCCTACAGAATGACAAACCATTTTGCAGGCTCTTTTCATTTGAAAATTCCCCTCTGCTCACCTGCTTCCCCGTCCTATCGGGAAGAAAAGGCATATACCCCCCATTCTATTCATATCTATTAGTATTAACAATACCTTGAAGTAATGAATATGCATTACCTATGGACAATATACATTCCTTTGGAACCTTTACCACTGGGATAAAGTATGAAATGGGAAGCTATCAGTTGAAAGGGGTCAATTTATGGTTCAAACGACAGCAAGCCGTATACAGGAGATTTTTAAAAAACAGCAGAGCTTTCAATGGACAGTCCGTCAAACAAACGCTGCTACAAGAAAAGACAAACTGGCTCGCCTGGCAAAGGCTATTTCAGAAAATATGCAGGAAATCATCGCTGCAACCATTCAGGACGTACAAAAACCTTCCTATGAAGTTTTTAATGAGGTAGGCCAAGTATTAGGCGCAATACAGCATATAGGGAATCACTTAGAACAGTGGCTGCAGCCGCAGGAGGTGCCCGCAGCAAATCCTCTCGCAAAAGCTTTTATGGTGTACGAACCAAAAGGTGTCGTATGCATAATTGGGGCTTGGAACTTCCCATTTACCCTTTTATTCCATCCACTAGTAGATGCGATTGCGGCAGGAAACTGTGCGATTATTAAGCCTTCTGAATACACGCCGACAATAGGAGCTTTAGCTGAGCGTATCCTTCGTTCGATATTCAATGAGGAGGAAATAGCTGTAGTACAAGGAGGCGCAGCCACTGCCGGTACGTTACTTGAACTGCCATTCAATCATATTTTCTTTACAGGAAGCTCCCGTGTAGGAAAAATTGTCATGCGCGCAGCAGCAAATCATCTTGCTTCCGTCACCCTTGAGTTGGGTGGAAAGACACCGGTAATTGTAGACCGCGGTGTTGATCTCACGCGAACGGCTCTACGACTCGCATGGGGGAAAATGATGAATAGCGGACAGACTTGCATTGCCCCTGATTACTTATATTTGCATACAGATGATGTAGAAGCATTTGCAGAAGCGTTCTCTTTCTGGATAACAGCTAGCTACCGGGACGAAAACGGCCAGCTTCTCAGCGAGGACCGCACCCAAATTATCAATCGCATTCACTATGATCGTGTTCGCTCGCTGTATACTGATGCAATTGAAAAGGGAGCAACTGTGCTAAGCGGTGGTGAATTTGATGATATCAATCTTTTAGTGGAACCGACACTACTTATTAATGTTACCCCGGAGATGAAGATTATGCAGGAGGAAATATTCGCCCCCCTTCTTCCGATTATGACGTATACAAACGTTCAAGAACCAATCATATATGTACGCAGTCAAGAGAAGCCGCTTGCACTTTATATTTTTAGTGAAGATGAAAAATTTGTTCAAGAAACTATTTCGAGCATACCTTCTGGTGGAGTTTGTGTAAACGATATTATGATGCATAACACGGAGCCTAATCTGCCATTTGGTGGCGTCAACCACTCAGGTATCGGGAGTTATCATGGTATTCACGGATTCAAAGAATTTTCTCATACAAGGGCTGTTCTAAAGGCAGCGGCAAATCCCTATGAAGAATTTATGATGCCTCCCTACAAAGGGAAGCTTGAAATGTTTCTGCAGAACAACGACCAGTAAACACCTTTTGATTTAAAGCTCACAGTAAATTCGTAACCGACTGTCAAGCTATGTTGACAGCCGGTTTTTTACTCCATCCTATAGAGGAGACATTAACGGCCTTCTATACTAAAAAGACCCCGCCTCTCCTTTTTTCTTTACACTTTAATTCCATATCTCTTTTTAACTGCCTTCCCGCTCTTAAGGTCCTTCCTTCACCTCTCTAAATAAACAAAAACCGAACGCTAAGAAGCGCTCGGTTTTTTTGAAAATTGAAGTATATAAATGATCATATTTACTGCCAATAGCACGCCACAAAGTACGTACACTGCCTGATAGCTGAAAGACATAGCAATTAGGCCGAGAATGTAGGATCCGATTGCGATACCTGTATCGAACAATGTAAAATACGTGGCTGTTGCATAACCGCTGCGTGCAACAGAAGTGGACTGTACAGCTTGTGACTGCATACTTGTTGTGAGCGTCCCATAGCCGCTGCCGACAAAAATTGCAGCTACAAGGAATTCCCATGAACTATCCATATAGGCCAGCATAAATAACCCGATTCCAAACAAAATAAAAGATGGAATGACAACGTATTTTGGACCTTTTTGATCGTATATCTTTCCGGTAAATGGACGAATAATCAGCATAGCTGCTGCAAAGACAACATAGAAATAACTTGCTAC
>JAPSKP010000034.1:0-15502 GCA_031181585.1 Lysinibacillus sp. | reverse complement strand
AGTGCGATAAAACGCTTTGTAAATATTTGATTCTTTACTTCCAAGAAGGTCATCCTTTCATTTTGTCCAGTAATTGTATTAACTGTACTGTTTCTTCTTCTGAGAGGTTTTTTGTCATTTCAGCTTCGAATTTTAACACGGAAGCTTCGACCGCCGGCAGTTGCTGGAGTGCTTTTTCTGTGAGATAGACAATTTTTTCTCTGCGATCCGCGCCTTCTTCCCTCCTGACAAGGCCCAGCTTTTCCAGACGTGCCACTGTTCTTGTAATTGTAGGGGCTTCTACATTTAAATACTTCCAAATAGCCGTCAATGTCATCGGCCCTTCCTTTTTCAACAAAAAAAGAATTGTCCACTGTGAACTAAATAGACCATGCTCCTTTAATGCCTCATTCAAGTGGTTAACTAAAAAACGGTTATGCTGAAAAAAAGTATGAAATAATGGGTTCATCCTTATCCCTCCATTTTTATTTACCTAAGTAAATAATCACTTTCATAGTCTACGCCTACTATAATATTTTGACAACAAAAAAGCCTGTATCCAGAAATTCTGGATACAGGCCAAGCAAATATGCGTTAATTTTATTGTCCAGTAATATTTAAAAGCGCTCCTACTGCTCCCGAAAAACCACAGTCCTTCAAAAAAATTGGTGTATGTTTTTTTAAAATCGTGTAATGAGAGATTACCTTTTGTAAATTCTCATTATCCGTCAGGGTTGAACCAATATAAACGATGTATTTGGCATCCCGTTCTTCGGCAAGCTGGATGCTCAGCGTCGTAATCACTTCACCAACAAGCCCTTGGACAGTGGCTAATACATTTTCAATCGGATGTTCAACTAAGCGTGTGATACCTACTTTACCAAAATTACTCGCTGTAAGACTGCCATCGATTGGTGACTCCATACCTTGGAAAATATCCTTCACTAATAAGTCGATTGCGGAACGGTCTCCTTTTGCAGCAAGTGTGGTAATCTCCTCAAAACTAGTAATACCCGTAAGCAGTCCAGCAAGCCCGACGAGTGTTCCTCCGCCAATACCTGTCCCACTTACACGCGAATGGGATTCCCCGTCCATATAGTGGATTGATGTACCAGTACCGATGTTAGTAATAATGCTTTTATCGATTTGGTGCCCCTCTTTTTCAAGCAAATAGCGCACGCCTTTCAATGTTGCCTCAAACTCGACGATATACTGAATCGACTTCATTGTTTTCAACACATCACGCAGCTGCTCTGTACGACCGCCTGTCACACCAATCTCATCGACTTGCGGATGTCTTTCTATCCACTCTTTTACCCGTTCCATTTCATTAGACGGGAATACTTCCAACGTTAATTCGCCCTCTTGATTGATATAGGCAAGCTTCGTTAAAGTACCGCCCGTATCAATGCCTATTACCTTAGCCATTCGCCTTACTCCTTTTTATGCAGCGCCTTTTTCACCCTATGTATATCACGAACATCGCTACACTTCAATTGTTTCTTTCGGGAATAAATCTCGTTTATTAAACTCTTCTATAATAAGGTGTTCATATTGTTTAAGCAAACGGCAAACCTTCGCTTCAAATGCATGGGTAGACTCTTCCTGCATAGAAAAACGGCCTAATGTTTCCTCATCAAGAAGAAGCTGCTGAAGCGTCATTACTTCTGTTTTCGGTAAGCTATAACCATGTAGACGGAAGACTTTTGAAAGCGGTCTCAATCCCGCGCGTGTCAAAATAACTCTCCCATCAACTGTTGCTACAATATTAGCCAACATTTCCTTTGCCCTTTTACTTGGATGGATTGTTGTTAATTGTATCACTTCTACTTTACCTTCTGCATCCGTTTGCTTCTCCTCCCGAGTAGTAAACGATAACTTTTCATAAAGTGTCGTTATTCCTTCTCTCTCAATGCCCTCCGGAGAAACGCGAAGATCAATAGAGGAAATGAGTAAATCATAATGAGTTTCAGCAGGCTTCAGACTTGAAAGCAGCACCCGCACTTCGTTTGTTTTCTGCTCTTCAATAAGCTGTTCTCCATTGGTCGCCTCAAAAATTTGGCGCAAACTATCTGCATCAGCCAGTGCCCTATGTTGTATTTCTGCTTCTAATCCTAATTGTCCCATCAAACCAAGTAAGCTTGGCTGTTCTTTTATATGATGGGCGATCATGTATTTTTGCTGGAAATCGATCATCGGGAATATGAAATCATTTTTCATATAATTCCTCTCCAGCTCAGACTCCAGTACTTTTCGATCAAATTCCCCAAATGTAAGAAAGATGCAGTCCCTCCTGCACCAGCGCTTAAACTTATACATGGCTTCTTTAAAGGATGGGGCATCCAACAGCTGTTCTGTTTTAATGCCAGTGAGCTTTTGGATATGAGGGTTCAATTTCTTGAACTTGTACGGCTGGATAAGTTGGGTAAACGTCTCGGTTGTCCCATCTGCATTCCACTTAACAGCCCCTAGTTCAATTATGTATTGTCGACCGCGGATAAGCGCCGCCTCTATATCGACACAAATATATGTATGCTTTCTTGTCAATTTATCCACCTACAACTTTCCGAGATGAAGTTTTGCACCCCAACTCCCTGTTCATATTGTAACGCAAAATCCAAGTATTGGACACGCCCCTGTTTAGAATTTAGGTTATTTTTCCTCTCAGCATTTTATTTTTATGAAAGCAACACCTAGATTGTTATACTTTATATTTTATCTTTTATAGATTTTGCGATACGATAGAAGTATGTAAGATAGACTGGAGGAACACTCAATGAACGAAAAGGCACTGCAAAAGGATGCCATGCGCGTACTAAAAGAAACAAGTCGTACATTTTATATTCCTATTACATTTTTAGGTACGAACTTAAAATATGCCGTGGGCTGTGCGTACTTATGCATGCGTGCATTAGACGAAATTGAAGATAATGAACAGGTAGCCAACCCCAAAAAACATGATATGTTAATGAAGGTAAAGGATTTATTCCAATATCCATTCAATGAGGAAGCATATTTAGAAGCACTAGGTGAAGAAAAAGACAACATGCCGGAAGTTACTTTGCGTATGAAGGATTGGATTGAAGTATGTCCTGAAAGCGCACGCGAGATTATGTTTAAGTCGTGTGAAGAAATGGCATACGGTATGGGAAAATGGGCTCTAAAAGACTTTAATGTGAAGACAAGAGAAGATTTAGATGAATATACATACTATGTAGCCGGTCTTGTCGGACGTATGCTGTCACAAATGTTTGAATGGGATACCGGCTTAAAAACGGATTATGACCTTGCAATCGGTTACGGTAGAGGCTTGCAAGCCGTAAATATCCTACGTAATGAAAAAGAGGACATGGAAGAGCGTGGTGTAAGTTTTGTACCTGATGGCTGGACACGGGACGATTTATTCGCATATGCGGACGAACAGCTGGCTCATGGCGACGCTTATATTGAAAGTACTCGCAGCAAAAAGAAAGTATATATGTTTGCGAAGCTGCCCCATGTACTGGCACATAAAACGCTGGCCGTAATGAAGGAAGGCCGTGAAAAAATGACACGTGCCGAAGTGGAACAAACAGTAGAAGAAGTGAAAGCCGAAGAAGGCGAAGAATAATTAAATTAAGGGAGGCGGCCTAATCCGCCTCCTTTTTTCTTTTTGTTCCTATTATATAATCCTTGTAGAGGTTCGTCCTCATTATCAGCCCTTACATTTAGCCATCTAGAATGATTCACCTTCTTTTATTGCCAGTCAAACACTCCTCGGTTAACTTTATACACACTGCTTCTTATATTGCTCATATTATAAAAATACAAGAATACCAAAGGCACACACTAAACAAATGCATACATAAACAAATGAAATGATATATTTTTTCTTTTCTTTATAAAACAGACGTTCAAGCAGCGTACGAATCGCGTATAACATAGCAAAGAATAAAAAAACTAGGAAATATAACTGCTTTCCAGTCGTTCCACTTGCAGATATAAACGAAAGAAAGAAGACACATGCGATTATTTCAAAAAGCATGTGCTTTTTATTGATGAATTGATCAGTAAATTTCCCATTTTTTTCAATAGCAAACTTTTTTCGTAAATATAGATCAAACACTCCAGCTGCAATAACAGCACCTATTAAAATGGTTACTAACATTATGAATCTCCTATTTCTCTGTTTGTAAATACTCCTGGCGGACCGGTTCAGGTACCATATTCCCTCCAGTAGACCAGACCAAGTGTACCGCATTATTCATTTTATCCATTAGCTGATGTTCTTTTAGATAGGCAGCTCCTTCTGATACAAGCTGAATTGGACCAAATACACCGGCATGGGCTGATGGTTCCATAAAAATATTTTCTAATTCAAACATTGCTTTCATACTTCTGCATAAAAAGCTGTCGTCGACAGTGTAACAGCCGCTGATTATTGTTTCCATAAGCGAACCAACAAATTTTGAAGGTCGGCCAACCGCCAGCCCATCAGCTTCGGTTTCGTTCGTTAACCCAATATCTTTTACTGAAATTTCATCATGAAGCCCGGTCATCATTCCAAGCAGCATGCATGGGGATTGAACCGGTTCCCCGAAGAAGATATGGACATGCTCACCAAACATCTGCTGCAGACCGAATGCAACACCGCCTGGAGCTCCCCCTACACCACATGGTAGATAAACGAATAATGGATGATCTTCATCAACTTTTACATTCAGCGAAACAAGCTGTTCTTTTAAACGCAGAGCAGCTACAGCATAGCCGACGAATAAGTCCTTTGAATTTTCATCATCTACAAAATGGCACATCGGATCACTTTCAGCTTCCTTTCTCCCCCGTTCCACAGCCACGCTGTAATCCTGATTATACTCAATTACTTTGACACCAAGATCGCGGAGATGCTTCTTTTTCCACTCCTTTGCATCTGCTGACATATGCACAGTTACTTGGAAACCTAACTTCGCACTAATAATCCCTATGCTTAAGCCAAGATTGCCTGTAGAACCTACCGCGACTTTGTATCTAGAGAAGAATTGACGCATTTTATCTGAGTATAAAATCTCGTAATCATCTGTCTCCTTCAAATAGCCATGCTCAATAGCTAGTGTTTCAGCAAATTTCAGTATTTCATAAATACCACCGCGGGCTTTAATAGATCCTGATATTGGTAAGGCATGATCACATTTTAGCAGGAGCCTGCCAGGAATTTCAATCGCTCGTCTGCCTTCAATCAATGCTTTCATTTCAGCAATTTCCTTAATATCCGATTCAATTATACCGTTTAAAATTCGCGTCTCAGGAAATGCTAATTTTAAATAGGAAGAAAAGCGTTGTAACCTTCCCTCAGCATCCACAACATCCTTCATTGAGACATCAAAAATGGAGTATGCAGCATTTCGCTTTTTATTCACCCAAAACACATACTCTCCTTTCTGCAGCTGTTTAACAGATGGGAAATCCGAATATAGTTGTGTTAAGTTGATTGAATTGTTCATGTTTTCTATCCTTCTTTCTTTGTTAAGTTTGCTCGTTCACAAAGTTGTCGAAATTTCTTTTCAAATGAAATATTATTTTCTTCCGTACGTTTTTTCGGTCCCTTCAACCTACCACCAGCGCGTCTTATTTTTGCACTTTCATAACGAAAAGCAAGTAGTTGATCGATATTGTCTGATGTCAACTCTCTTCCATTTGAATCAATAACATACGCTCCTTTCGCGATGCACATTGCAGCAAGACCATAATCACCTGTAATGACAATATCCCCTTTTGTAAGCGTATTCACTAGCTTGAAATCAACCGAATCTGGCCCTTTCGGTACAATAATTGTTATTGCATTTTCACGTTCTATACGATGCGAAGTATCGCAAAATAAGATAGGTTTTATCTCATATCGAGATGATACAAACAGCGCCAAATCAATAACCGGACAAGCATCTGCATCAATTAACAATTGAATCACTCAAATCCACTCCATTCAAAACTGCCTGATTTTTATTATTTCAAAATATTAATTTACGTTATTCCTTTCACCTCACATGTATCTAACAAGGATATGTGAGGTGAAAATTATATTGAATTGTTTGAAAAATCATAATACGATACTGCTATCTAATTTTTTGGGAGGTAACATAATGACGACAATTGCAATGACAAACGATGCACGTGCCAAAGAATATATCGATAACGTGTTTACACAACTAAAACAAAAAAATTCACATCAGCCTGAGTTTCTTCAGGCAGCAGAAGAAATCTTATTCTCACTGACTCCGGTGCTTGCACAGCACCCTGAATATATTGAGCATAACATTTTAGCTCGTATCGTGGAGCCGGACCGAATTATTTCATTCCGAGTATCCTGGCAGGATGACAATAACAGAGTACAGGTAAATCGCGGCTATCGTGTCCAATTCAATAATGTCATCGGACCATACAAAGGTGGTCTGCGTTTCCATCCAACAGTAAACGAATCAATCATGAAATTCCTTGCCTTTGAGCAAATTTTCAAAAATGCTTTAACCGGGCAGCCGATCGGTGGCGGTAAAGGCGGATCTGATTTTAATCCGAAAGGAAAGTCGGACGCAGAAATTATGCGATTCTGCCAAGCTTTCATGTCTGAATTATACCGTCATATCGGTCCAGATGTCGATGTTCCGGCCGGGGATATCGGTGTAGGTGCGCGTGAGGTAGGCTTTATGTGGGGCCAATACAAACGTTTACGCGGTGCTTATGAAGCAGGCGTATTGACTGGGAAAAAGCCTGGCTACGGCGGATCATTAGCTCGTAAAGAAGCAACTGGTTATGGATTAGTATACTTCGTAGCAGAAATGCTACGCGAAAAAGGCGAAACATTCATTGATAAAACGGTGGTTGTATCCGGTTCGGGTAATGTTGCCATTTATGCAATTGAAAAAGCCCAGCACTACGGTGCAAAAGTTGTTGCATGCTCTGACTCTTCAGGTTATATCTATGATGCTGAAGGCATCGATCTTGCAGCTGTTAAAGAAATTAAGGAAGTAAAAGGCGATCGTATACAAACTTATTTAAATTACCGTCCAAATGCAGAATACCACGAAGGCTGTACAAATATCTGGACTGTAGCATGTGATATTGCCCTTCCATGTGCAACACAAAATGAAATTAATGGCGATTCAGCCCGCCTATTACTAGCAAATGGTACAAAATTTGTTGCGGAAGGTGCTAATATGCCCTCTGATTTAGAAGCAATCAATATCTACCTTGAAAATGATATTTATTTCGGTCCGGCCAAAGCTGCTAATGCTGGCGGTGTTGCAGTTTCCGCGTTGGAAATGGCACAAAACTCCAGCCGAACGGCTTGGTCTTTCCAGGAAGTAGATGAAAAGCTGCAAGAGATTATGAAATCTATTTATACTGAATCTAGTGAAGCGGCTGAAAAATACGGTTATGCGGGCAATCTTGTTGTTGGTTCCAATATTGCCGGTTTTGTGAAAGTAGCAAATGGCATGGTCGCTGAAGGTGTTTATTAAGTAAAGTTTAATAACAAAGCTAGCTGCCTTTTGTTCGGAAAAGATGATGACTTTCGTCATCATCTTTTTCTCCGGCAATCGTTAGACGTCTTTCTTCAATAAACGAACTTTTAAATACTTACACCCAATTAATGTTCGTATTATAATGAATATAATCTTACATAACGGAGGGGTTTTTTTATGGAATTAATTTATACAGGTAAAACAAAGAATGTTTTCAGGCTAGAGGACGGTCATTATTTGTTAAAATTTAAAGATGATGTCACTGGCGAAAACGGCGTATTCGATCCAGGAGCAAACACAGTTGGCCTCACAATCGATGGTGCTGGCTTAGCAGGTCTTAAACTGACTTCATTCTTCTACTCCAAATTAAACGAACAGGGCATTCCCACTCACTACGTGGATGCCAATTTTAATGATGCCACAATGACTGTGAAACCCGCAGCCGTCTTCGGAAAAGGTTTAGAAGTAATATGCCGCTTCAAGGCTGTCGGTTCATTCCTTCGCCGCTATGGTGCCTACGTACAAGAGGGTCAAGAGCTTCCTTCTTATGTTGAAGTAACAATTAAAGATGACAAGCGACTTGATCCGCCTATTTCTGCAGATGCTTTGGATATGCTTGGTATTCTGTCATTAGAGGAATACGCTATCTTAAAGAAACGCACAATTGAAATTTCAAAATTTATTGCTGAAGAGCTGGAGAAAAAAGGGTTAACTCTTTATGACATTAAGCTGGAGTTCGGCCGTGATGTACAAACAAATGAAATTTTATTAATTGATGAAATTTCAGGTGGAAATATGCGTGCCTATAAGGATGGCACATACATTGAACCTCTTGAACTTGAAAAAATTATGTTAGCCGATTAATCTACACATGCCTCCCCTATTCAATAGGGAGGCTTTTTTCTTTTCAACTAGCCTGATCTCATATTTATTGCTTTATTTAAGTGTTGATTTCACCGCGGCAGCATATATTTGATTGAACATCTTAATTTGGAACTGCATACCTTGTCTTTATAATTTAATCCTGTTGTTTTATCATATGCCGCTCGATTATTGCATGTATAAGCGTTCATACTATGGTAAAGAATTCCTCTGTTTTTGTTGAATTTATGCTGTCTAGTTTTAAATGTTAAGTCGCTGGGTAGATAATCAATGCAAAAGCCTATGATTTTATGTACGATTTACCAAATTGGATAATGTTTTACCAGAAGAAATCAACTTAGAGGTGATCATTTTGAATCCGTTTTTAACTGTTTGGCTGCATCCAAAGCAAACTGCGCGTGACATGATTGACAACAAACCATTATGGTTTGTATTTCTATTGATTGCAATCGGTTCCTTTGCTGCTTTCGGTAGCGGCTATATTAACAGCGAGTTTAACGACACAATGTCCATAGCGATTCTTGTTTTTATCTCCCTATTTATTGGACCGATTTTCGGTATTATTATGATGTTCATTTATGGTGGAGTTCTATACTTGTGCGGAAAACTGCTTCGAGGTACAGGATCTTTTTGGGACGTTTTTAAGGCTGGTTCTCTATCATATATTCCTTCGCTTGTTACAGGTTTTTTTTACTATCTGTGGATGTTCCTTTCCCCTGAAAGCTACTTTAGTGTATATGAAACAAGCGCCTTTTCGTTTATTGTTCCTTTAATAAGTTTCGGGCTTGGCATTTGGAGCTTTGTCATTAACATTGCAGCTCTCTCCGAAGCACATCGCTACTCGAACTGGCGAGCATTCTTTACATTGCTAATACCAACCATTATAGTAGTTGTTTTCATTATCGCCATCATTGCCATTGTCGGTATCGCCTTCTTTAGTATTTTTTCTGGATGATCCCGCTACATGCCCAGCATATTGTTTGCTGGGCTTTTTTATATTTAGAAGTATAAAAATATTCAGCCGGACAATGGAACAAGAGGTTTGGGGCTAAAATATATTTTTGTTTTTCTGCGAACTTTCTAAAAAATCAAACATATGGTACAATTCATTTCGTAAACCGTAATATTTAAGGAGGACTACTATGTCGATTTTAAAGCGTCATGAAGTAAACTTAGCGGAAACTTGGAATTTAGAAGACTTGTTTAAAACAGAAGAAGCGTTCGAAAACGCTATTGAGGAAGTAAAAAAAGAGGCTGACTCGTTAGAAACAAATTTTAAGGGAAATATTCAAACAAGTAAAGAGGCTGTCGATGTGATCGCCGCATATGAAAAGCTGTACGAGAAACTTGTGCCAATCAGTACATACGCCAATCTTGCTCTCAACGTTGACCAAACAAATAACGATGCGCAAATGCGTTCGGCAAAGGTTGGTCAAATCTCTGGTGCCATTGGTACAAAACTTTCTTTCATTCAAAGTGAATTATTAGCGTTGGAGGAGTCGGAGCTGCAACAAGTAAGTACGATCGAACCCGGTTATACGCGCTATATTAAAAATTTGCTAAAGCAAAAAGCTCACCAGCTTCATCCAGAAGCCGAAAAAGCCCTTGCAGCTTTTAGTACAACATTCAATGCGCCATATGGACTTTACAATACAACCAAGCTAGTAGATATGAAGTTTCCCAATTTTGAAGTGAATGGGAATAGCTATCCTTTGAGTTATAATCTATTTGAGGGTGATTGGGAGCTTGAAAGTGACCGGGAGATACGCCGGACTGCATTCGACGCTTTTTCTTCCAAATTACGTGACTATCAGCATACGACAGCAAAAACATACGACACACATTTAAAAATCGAAAAGACTGAAAGCGATCTGCGCGGCTATTCCTCTATTTTCGACTTTTTATTAGAATCACAGGAGGTAGATCGTGATCTCTACAACCGTCAAATTGATTTAATTATGTCTGAGCTTGCTCCGCATATGCGCCGCTATGCAAAACTTCTGCAAAAAGTACATGGATTGGATAAAATGACCTTTGCAGATTTAAAAATTTCACTTGATCCGGACTTTGAACCTAATATTACAATAGAAGAATCTCGTAAATATATGAAAGATGGGCTAGCTGTTATGGGAGAGGATTACAGTAAGATGTTGGATCGTTCATTCGATGAGCGTTGGATCGATTTTGCCCAAAATGAAGGAAAGTCGACAGGCGCATTCTGTTCAAGTCCATTTGGCTACCACCCTTATATATTAATTTCTTGGACAAGCCGAATGAACGAAGTGTTTGTACTTGCCCATGAACTAGGTCATGCAGGACATTTCTATCTAGCAAATGCCGAGCAAAACATTTATAATGCACGCCCATCTTTATATTTTATTGAGGCCCCATCTACGATGAATGAAATGCTGATGGCAAATCATCTATTAAAAAATTCTGATGATGCACGCTTTAAACGATGGGTGATTTCTACAATTATTTCACGTACGTATTATCATAACTTTGTTACTCATTTACTTGAAGCAGCCTATCAGCGGAAAGTTTATGAAATTATTGATGCAGGCGGCTCTGTTACTGCCCAAAGGCTAAACGAATTAAAGCGTGGAGTACTGGAGGAATTCTGGGGTGATACGGTCTTCATTAACGAAGGTGCAGAGCTAACATGGATGCGCCAACCGCATTATTACATGGGCCTATATCCTTATACTTATTCTGCAGGTTTAACAATCTCTACGCAGGTAGCCAATCGAATTTTAAATGAGGGCGAAACTGCTGTGGCAGATTGGATCGAAGTATTGAAAATGGGCGGAACAAAAACGCCTGTTGAGCTTGCCAAACATGCAGGTGTCGATATTACGACAGAGCAGCCGTTACGGGATACAATTGCCTACATCGGAAGCCTAATCGATGAATTGGAACAACTGACAGCGCAATTAAACTAATAAAAAGCGGGTGCCTGTACAAGACGGGCACCCATTTTTATAATTATTACCTATTATTAAATAGCCACCGAATTGTTAATTGGCTGATTAAACAGCTCAGACACACCTGAATCAATGGCAGCTGACCCTACTGCTTTTGCTACAACCCCCGCCACGCGTTCATCCATTGAACTTGGTACGATAAAGTCTTCCTTCAGCTCTTCCTCTGTTACTAATGAAGCAATTGCTTCAACAGCGGCTAACTTCATCGACTCATTGATATCTGTTGCTCTCACGTCGAGTGCTCCTCGGAATATACCAGGGAACGCTAACATATTGTTGATTTGGTTCGCATGGTCAGAACGTCCGGTACCAATAATACGCACACCCCACGCTCTTGCATTTTCAGGCGTAATTTCCGGATTTGGGTTTGCTAGTGCAAATACAATCGGGTCCTTAGCCATCGACTTAATATGAGTCTCTGTCAATAAGTTCGCTACAGAGACACCAATAAATACATCAGCGCCTTCTAACGCAACATCCAATGAGCCGCGAAGACCTTCTGGATTTGTCAAATGGGCAACTCCGTCCTTAATTGGATTCATGCCCTCTTGGCGCCCTCCATAAATGATTCCTTTGGTATCACACATAACAACATTTTTGTATCCCATTTGAAGAAGGATACGTAAAATCGCAATACCTGCAGCACCAGCACCGTTGATGACAACCTTCATCTTTTCTACTTCTTTACCGATGATTTTGTTTGCATTGATTAGTCCTGCACCTACTACGATTGCTGTTCCGTGTTGATCATCATGGAAAACAGGAATGTTACATTCAGCACGTAAACGATCTTCAATTTCGAAGCAGCGCGGTGCTGAAATATCCTCGAGATTAATGCCGCCATAGGTTGGTGAAATTGCTTTGACGATACGTACAATTTCATCCACGTTTTTTGTATCCAAACAGACTGGTACTGCATCTACGTTGGCAAACCGTTTCAACAGCAGCGCCTTCCCTTCCATTACTGGAAGCGCCGCCTCAGGTCCAATATCGCCTAACCCAAGCACTGCCGTCCCGTCCGTAATGATGGCTACTAAATTTCCTTTCATTGTATAGTCATAGACAAGAGAGGGATTTTTTTCAATCTCTATACATGGTGCAGCTACTCCCGGTGAATACGCTAAGCTGAGGTCATAAGTGTCTTGCAGAGGCACTTTCGATCGAATCTCCATTTTCCCACCGAAATGTTCATGCATTTCCAAGGCCTTTTTCATTAAATCCATTTTCATCCATCCTTTCAATATATCAGAATTTTCTTTATATTCCAGTATCATATTGCTTTAATTAAATAAAGTCAACGATAATGTTAGAATTTTTAGGAAAAATATTACAAAACCTTATCAATACTTAATTTACTACCATATTGCTCACTTTTTCACATGTAATTAATACAATAAAGAGAATGAAAATTATTATTTTTAAATAATAAAAAATCTCTTGCTTATTTTGAAAACGTTAAGCTGCCTCTACTTTTATTGTGAAACTTTACACGTTTCATTTTTTCATGCAATATATGAAAAGTTTCACAAACTTTTTCGGAAATTCGCTTGTGAAAACTTACACAAAGACACATTTTATACACAATTCAGCTAGGTTTTTTCTTACTATGTTGAAGTTTTTCATTCTATCTTTCTTTTCTATTCCACTTCCTGTAAAGTGAGAACGTCAATAATAATCGAAAGAAGGCTTCGGCATGCTAGGTATTTTATTTATAATTGGATTCGTCGGAAATTTAATTGGAACTCTTGCAGGCGGAGGGGGGCTCATTACATTGCCCACTATGCTATTACTTGGTATGCCAGTCCATTCGGCAATCGGGGCTAATAAAGTGGCAAATACTATTTCCACCCTTTCCAATTTCTATAGTGTATTTAAACGAAAAGAGGCTACTTTAAATGAGGTGCTCCCTATTCTTGCACTTTGCTTCATCGGAGGTCTGCTCGGTGGAGGCCTTGCCTCACTCTTTACAGAACAAACATTGACAGTCATTGCTATCTGCCTGTTACTGTTCGCACTCATCCTTTCATTTTTAGGAAAAACAGATTTCGGAGAAGAATTACAACTCCGCTTGAAGAAGCGTACTGCAAGCTTGCTAGTAGGAGTTGGCGTATACGATGGACTTTTTGGACCTGGCAGCGGTACTCTTCTTCTCTACATTTACGCAAATGAAAAGCTAGCATATATGAAGGCGGTCGTACTTGGAAGAGTCGGCATTTTCGCTACATGCTTCGGGGCAGCCATTATGTATGTACTTAACGGGCAGGTTTTATGGGCTGAAACTTTTGCCTTAATGATCGGTTCCATTATCGGTTCGCAGATTGGGATTGCTTTAGCAAGAAAAGTAAGCGCCTTGCTCGCTAAATATTTGTTGCGTGTCATCACTGCTATCTTGATCATTCAATTGATTATTGAGCTGTTTTAACAGTATCTCCCCTACTTATCCATTGATGTGCTCAATTTCTTCTATTACACTAAAATGGGGGATAAGGGGGATTCAGATGACGCAAACCAATACAGATAGGCATGAGGAGTTAACAGAGGAAGAATTTTTAGAGCTTGTATTGGAGGAGCAGCGCAAAGCTTTGGAGGAAGAGCGTTTACGCAGGCTAGAAGGATACAATAAACCTAAAAAACAGAAGCCCTTTGCCCGTACCCTCGTATGGATCATAGCGCTTGCCCTCGTCTTTAATACTTTTGCCCTTTTGTTGAATATTTTTTCAATTCCAGCAGTGGAATTTATACAAGTCTCTACAAGATTATCTTCACAAGAGGATATTAAACAATACAAGAAGGCCGTTGTTGAGGTTTCTACAGGAAACAGTAAAGGAACCGGCTTTGCGATTTCTACTGACGGCCTTATTTTGACAAACCATCATGTTATTGATCAGGCCCTGCAATTGACAGTTGTCTTTCCAGAGGACGGTATTTATGAAGCGGAAGTAATTGCTTCTTATCCTGATATCGACACAGCACTTATTAAAGTCGATGGAGCCGATTTACCGCATTTAGATATTGCAGATACCTATCGATATGACGCAGAAGAACATGTATACTTTATCGGAAATCCTCTATATTTCACAGGTATCGCAAATGAAGGAACGGTTCTTGATTGGGTACAGTTAGATGATTGGGAGCAACCGGTCATGATGATGGACGCACCCGTATATAAAGGAAATAGCGGCAGCCCAGTCATCTCCGAATCAGGTGAAGTAACAGGCATTGTTTTCGCCACTTTGGATACTGAAGAATATGGCAAGGTTGGGTTATTTGTACCAATCGACGCCTTTCATCAAGCCAATCAATAAAAGAAAAGAGGGATATTTATGCAATTGCAATTTTTAGGGACAGGAGCCGGAATGCCGTCCAAGGAGCGTAATGTGACTTCTATCGCGCTAAAATTATTGGATGAAATCGGCAGTATATGGCTGTTTGATTGTGGGGAAGGGACTCAGCATCAAATATTACAAACATCAATCAAACCGCGGAGAATTGATAAAATTTTTATTACCCATATGCATGGGGATCATATTTATGGTCTTCCTGGTTTTTTGGGATCCCGTTCCTTCCTCGGCGGTGAATCCCCGCTGACAATTTACGGACCTCCAGAAGCAAAAGATTTTATTGAAGCTGCCATCCGTTACTCCAAGACACATATTACCTATCCAATTCACTATATAGAAGTACAGGAAGGTGTCATTTTTGAGGATGAACATTTTATTGTTCATGCAAAAAAACTGCAGCATGTTATTGAATGCTTTGGATACCGTGTCGAGCAAAAGGATCTGCCTGGTCAATTACTTATTGAAAAAGTTCAGGCACAAGGTGTTCCGAGAGGCCCGCTTTACCGGGATTTAAAATCAGGGCGCGATGTTACTCTTGAAAATGGAACAATCGTGAAAGCAAGCGAGGTTCTAAGCGAAGCAAAGAAAGGATTTACAGTAACAATTCTCGGAGATACAAAGTATTGCAACGCCTCCGTTGACCTTTCGAAAGAAGCGGATATTGTCGTTCATGAGGCAACATTTGACTCTTCAACAGCTGAATTAGCAGCCAGTTACGGGCATGCGACCAATGTTGAGGCCGCAACTGTGGCCAAACTGGCAAATGCAAAAAACCTCATTCTTACACATATCAGCGCACGTTTTTTAAAGACCGATGTAGAAC
>JAPSKP010000124.1 GCA_031181585.1 Lysinibacillus sp. | reverse complement strand
GAAAAAAGATGCTACAAACTTTCTCACGTTGCAACATCTTTATAGGAGTATTTAATTTACCATTCGCTGTGCTTCCTGTAATTGGTAAGCACGCACTTTACGCGGTAAAAATCGGCGAATTTCATCTTCATTATATCCTACTTGCAGACGCTTTTCGTCTAGAATAATTGGACGGCGAAGTAATCCAGGATGCTCTTGAATTAATTCATAAAGACGTTGCAATGTTAATGTTTCCACATCAACATTTAGTTTTTGGAAGACTTTAGAACGTGTCGAAATGATTTCTTCCGTACCGTCCTCCGTCATTCGAAGAATTTCTTTAATTTCGCTGATTGTTAAAGGCTCCGAAAAAATATTGCGTTCTATATATGGAATCTCATGCTCTTCAAGCCAAGCTTTGGCTTTACGACATGATGTACAACTTGGCGAAGTAAATAATGTAACTTGCATGACTACACTTCCTTCCTAATTTATACTCAATCTATTAACGTCTTCTTACTTTAGAATTAATTTAATGTAAAACACTTTATTCATTATACAACAATCTTGGTCATTTGGATATAGAATGTCAATAAAATATGCATCTTTTAAGGTACATATTTATTCGACTTTTTTCTCGAAAAACCTTGATTTTACTACTTCTATTTTCTGTTTATACTATTACAATACCCCTAAAATAAGGCATTAAAACTCCTGTAAAAAGCGCTTTATTCTCATTTATACAGAAATAAATGAGAATAATTCCCCATTTCCCTGCTTATAGCGAAAATGATGAAAAATATTATTGGCTCCTTTCTTACAAGTATGTTCTTTTCATGGAAAGCGTATACTAATCAAAAAAGGAATTGCTTTTTCTCTGTTGCATATAATATAATTTTAAAAATAAAATGTAAAAACAATGACGAAGAATAGTACATTTGAATGTCTTTTTCAGAGAGTCTGTGGTTGGTGAGAACAGATGGAGACGCAGATGGAATGGACTTCCGAGTTAGCTTGGGGAATTTTAGTATCCTTGCTCGTATCCTTCACGTTACGAAGAAGAGTGGCCCTTAACGGGCAAGCTGGGTGGTACCGCGGATTCAAACATCATTCGTCCCTTTTTATATGGGAAGCATGATGTTTTTTTACGTTTAAAGGAGGAATTTTTTATGTCAACTATTTTCTCAGGTGTCCAGCCGACAGGAACAATTACATTAGGAAACTACATCGGAGCAATCAAGCAATTCCCTGCATTGCAGGATGAAGGGCAGGCTATCTATTGTATCGTAGATCAGCATGCCATTACCGTACCGCAGGAGCGACTGGAACTGCGTAAAAATATACGCAGTTTAGCGGCTATGTACATTGCTGTAGGAATTGATCCAACGAAATCTATTTTATTTATCCAATCCGAAGTCCCTGCCCATGCCCAGGCAGGATGGATTTTACAATGTATCGCTTCTATCGGTGAATTAGAGCGAATGACGCAATTTAAGGATAAATCCTCGGGTAAGGAGTCTGTATCAGCTGCGCTTCTTACGTACCCGCCGCTGATGGCTGCAGACATTCTTCTGTATAATACGGATATTGTACCGGTTGGAGATGATCAGAAGCAGCATATTGAATTAACACGGGACCTTGCTGAGCGCTTTAATAAACGCTATAACGATGTGCTGACGATTCCAGATATTCGTTTACCAAAAGAAGGGGCACGTATCAAATCCTTGCAGGAACCAACGAAAAAAATGAGTAAATCAGACCCAAACACAAAAGCAACAATTCGTCTGCTAGATACACCAAAAGAAATCGAGAAGAAAATCAAATCAGCTGTTACAGATTCAGAAGGATTGGTAAAATATGATGTTGAAAACAAGCCAGGCGTTTCCAACCTTCTAACAATCGAGTCTGCCCTATCAGGTGTTTCTATAAATGAACTAGAAAAGAAGTATGAAGGTAAAGGCTACGGCGATTTTAAAGCCGGCGTCGCTGCTGCTGTTATTGAGCATTTGACACCGATTCAAGAACGCTATTACGCCCTGATCGATTCGCCGGAGCTTGATTCGATTTTAGATGAGGGTGCTGCAAAAGCAAATGCTATCGCCTCTAAAACTCTTAAGAAGATGGAGAACGCGATGGGCCTAGGTCGTAAACGACGCTAAACAGAATAATAAGCGATCCAATGGCCAAATAAAGCTCTGTTGTATGCAGCAAAAAATTGAATACAGCAGACCATGAATAGCCAAGTGTCCGGTAATTTAAATATAAAATGCATTGTGTAATGGACGTTACACATAATCCGTAGCTCACAAGAAAGAGCACGTAACGAAACATCTCTCCATCCTTTCTATAAAAAAGTCACCTCTTTTTGGGTGGCTTTTTTCATGAAGCACAGCACGTCCGTTCTGCCCCCCTGGACTTCTTTCTCTTTGCTTGCCTGTCCTTTTTGGAACAGCCAAAAAGAAAAACCAGCAGCTACTGCTGCTGGTATTAGTTTATTCATATTTTTTAAATAATAGACTTGCATTATGTCCACCGAATCCAAGAGAGTTACTCATCGCATATGCAATGTCAACGTGACGTGCTTCATTTGGTACATAATCCAAATCACATGCTGGATCTGGTTCCTGCAAATTGATTGTTGGAGGCAAAATACCTTCTTTTAATGCCAGTACCGTGAAGATAGCTTCTACTCCACCAGCAGCCCCTAATAAATGTCCCGTCATTGACTTAGTTGAACTCATAGCCAATTTATAGGCATGTTCTCCAAACACCGATTTTACCGCTTGTGTCTCGAACAAATCATTGTAAGGCGTACTTGTACCGTGAGCATTAATATAATCTACTTGTGAAGGGTCTACATCTGCTGTTGATAATGCCATCGCCATCGCTCGTGCTGCTCCCTCGCCTTCTGGAGCAGGAGCAGTAATATGGTGAGCATCTCCGGTAGAGCCGTAGCCTAACACTTCACCATAAATAGTTGCACCGCGTGCTAGCGCATGTTCCAATTCTTCAAGAATCAGTATTCCAGCTCCCTCTGAAATGATAAAGCCATCACGATTTTTATCAAACGGACGCGATGCCGTTGATGGGTCCGGATTTGTCGATAGAGCTGTATTTGCACAGAAGCCTGCTAACGCCATATTGACGATCGGCGCCTCTGCTCCCCCAGTTACCATTACATCCGCATCGCCGCGTTCGATCACTTTAAAAGCATCACCAATCGAATTTGTTCCAGAAGCACAGGCAGTCACCGAGCAGGAATTAGGCCCCTTTGCACCAAGATAAATGGAAACCTGGCCAGACGCCATATCTGGAATTAGCATCGGAATAAAGAATGGGCTTACACGGCGTGCTCCACGTTCTTGGAATGTCAGGAACTGCTGTTCATATGTTTCCATACCGCCAATACCCGAGCCGATCCATACACCTACCCGATGCGCATTTTCTTCATTAATCTCTAAGCCTGAATCTTTATGTGCCATCAGTGCAGCAGCAAGCGCATAATGAGTGAAACGGTCCATTTTTCGCGCTTCCTTCCGTTCTACGTACTGCTCTATATCAAAATCTTTTATTTCTGCCGCTACCTTGGCTGGAAACTTCTCCGAATCCACACGTGTCAACGGGCCGATCCCAGATTTCCCTTCCTTTATAGCAGACCATGTTTCTTCAGCCGTATTTCCTAAAGGCGTAACTGCCCCGATTCCTGTTACCACTACTCTACGTTTCATACATACTCCCCCTTCTTTATTTTCCCCATTTGATTGTGACAGCACCCCATGTTAAGCCGCCTCCGAAGCCGACTAGAACTAGAATGTCATCATCTTTTACCTTTCCTTGCTCCAGCTCTTCCATTAATGAAAGACCAATTGAGGCCGCCGACGTATTTCCGTATTTATGTACGGTTTTAGACATCTTCTCCTCTGGCAGGTCTAATCGCTCACGGGCAGCTTCCATAATACGAATATTTGCTTGGTGCGGAATTAAAAAATCACAATCCTCTTTATTAAGGCCTGCCTTTTGTAAAACGGATACAGCAGATTCTCCCATCTGACGTACAGCAAATTTGAATACTTCACGTCCATTCATCGAAATGTGATGATTTTCATTCAAATATAAATGCTTGCCGCCGGAGCCATCCGCACCTAATTCATATGATAGAATCCCGCGTCCTTCCGATACTTTCGAAATGACAGCAGCACTTGCACCATCTCCGAATAATACAGCAGTATTGCGGTCTTCCCAATCCGTCAGCTTCGATAACTTTTCAACACCTACTACTAATATATATTCATAACTATTATTTTCCACGAATTGCTTTGCCGTGACAAGCCCATAAATAAAACCAGAGCATGCCGCCGCAATATCCATTGCAGCACATTGTATCCCAAAATGCTCAGTTATTTGACATGAAACACTTGGGAATGCCTGATCTGGAGATACTGTTGCTACTAAAATCAAGCCAAGCTGATCAGGTGTAATTCCTGCATTTTGCATTGCTTTCTCTGCAGCTTTTATTGCCATATGCGAAGTGTTTTCATCTGCCGCAGCAATGTGCCGCTCTTGGATTCCAGTTCTTGTACGAATCCATTCGTCTGTCGTATCAAGGACTTTTTCTAAATCCGTATTTGTCAGCACTTTTTCCGGTACATAACTTCCCAGTCCGATAATGCCTGCATTCATCCTAACATCCCCTTTATTTTTGACACTAACATTTAGTAGTTGGTCATAATTATAGCTCATAAAAAAATATTATACAACGTTAAATTTCAAAGGTTGTTCATGAAATGTTTGCAAAAGTTTATTTTTCTTTTCATAAAACGTATGGTATGATAATGGGTGTGTAATTAGATAATAAGATTCCATAAAGTTTGATAGAGGTGAAATTGATGCAATACATTATGACGTTTGTATGGTCATTACTACTAATTTCTATGTTGAACTACGTAGTAAGTTCAGTAATGAATGTACCATTCGAGTTCATGACTGGTGTAATCGTTTCTGTAGCATTCTCCGTAATTGTTTTACTTATCGCAGCGGTGATTCCGAACGACCCAGTAGAACATGCTGACCATCACTAATTAGAAGGCGCTCCAGCAAGGAGCGTTTTTTTATTGTTAAAATTTATTTTTGCTTCCTCCAGCAGATATACTATTACAAAACAGAACAGACTTGCCTGAAATTCTCTTTCAAGCAAGCCTGTTTACAGTTTTGAAAATTATTATTATGGTTTACCGCTGCGGTCCCAAAAACGTGCTTCTGTTACCGCTTCAATATAAGCATCAATATTATTTTGTACGACTCCTGCACCTCGCACGTTTGCAAGCCCATCCAGAATATGACTTCCTTCATTTAATGATCCAACAGGCTTATAATGCAGAAAAGCTTCTTCTACAAAGTCAGGTGCTTCTTTAGCGAAGGTCGGTGTTTTCCCTTCTTTGCTTGCTACAAGGACAGCATCAAACAACACCGAATCTGCTGTTAGTAATGTGTGTTTGACCTCTAGCTCTGTCCCATCTTCACCTACAATCTTACCATGGTGGTCACTGATGATTTCAGGTATTGTTCCTTTGCTCTTTAACGTCTGCAGCCATAATGGGAGATCTTTTGAGAAGCCATCAGCGGCGAGAACAGCAATTTTACGAGTATCCGGCTTTTTCACTGTATTCATTTGACTTAATGCTGGTGATGTTTTATCAGTTAGAACCGGCTTGACAGATGGAACAGGAAGACCAAGATTCCCTGCAACAGCTTTTACCAAGTCATGGCTGACATTTGAGAACATTTCAAGCACCTGAATGCGCACGGACTCCGTTTCACATTTTCCAAGCTCGAAGCTGAATGCATTGATCATATGCTCTTTCTCTACATCTGACATACTGTTCCAGAACATCGTTGCCTGCGTGAAATGATCATCAAAGCTCTGGCTGCGCGCACGTACTTTATGACCTTCTACCTTTTCCTGATAGTGTTCATAACCGCCGTTTTCTGCTGAAATCGGATGTGGTGTGTTATTTGCCAAACTATTTTTCGAATAGCTTACCTTTCCAACATTAATTGTATGACGTCCATAGCCGTCACGCTGATTGTTGTGGAACGGGCACACCGGACGGTTAATCGGCAGCTCATGAAAGTTTGGTCCTCCTAGACGGATTAATTGTGTATCTGTATAAGAGAATAAACGACCTTGTAGCAGCGGATCATTGGTAAAATCAATTCCTGGCACAACATGACCTGGATGGAATGCTGCCTGTTCTGTTTCAGCAAAAACATTTTCTACATTACGGTTCAATGTCAATCTGCCGACGCGCTGCACCGGTACATCCTCTTCCGGCCAGATTTTTGTTGGATCCAACACATCAAAATCGAATTTGAATTCATCAGCTTGGGGAATGATTTGTAAACCTAATTCCCACTCAGGGTAGTCTCCATTTTCAATACTTTCAAATAAATCACGGCGATGGAAATCCGGATCTTTCCCATTAATTTTCTGTGCCTCATCCCAGCATACTGAATGAATCCCTAGGAGCGGCTTCCAATGGAATTTTACAAAGAATGCTTCTCCAGCTGAATTCACAAGACGGAATGTATGCACTCCAAAGCCTTCCATCATGCGGTAGCTGCGCGGGATTGCACGGTCGCTCATCGCCCACATAATCATATGGGCACTCTCTTGGTTATTTGCTATAAAGTCCCAAAATGTATCATGGGCTGTGGCTGCTTGCGGCATTTCATTATGAGGTTCCGGTTTTAAAGCATGTACTAAATCTGGGAATTTGATTGCATCTTGGATGAAAAATACCGGGATATTGTTGCCTACTAAATCATAGTTGCCTTCCTCGGTATAGAACTTCACTGCAAAGCCTCGGGCATCACGTGGTACATCAGCCGATCCTCTTGATCCAGCAACTGTTGAGAAGCGTACAAATACCGGTGTTTTTTTCGTAGGATCCGTTAAAAACTTGGCTCGCGTATAACGCTCAAGCGATTCATAAACTTGGAATTCCCCATGAACGCCATATCCACGTGCATGTACGATTCGTTCTGGTATACGCTCATGGTCAAAGTGTGTCATTTTTTCCCGAAAGTGAAAGTCTTCTATAAGGGTCGGACCACGGTCTCCAGCTTTTAGTGAAAACTCATCGTTTGCCATTTTCAACCCTTGATTTGTTGTAAGCACTTTTCCCTCGTCAACAGCATGATATTGTTCAAGTTGCTCTAATTTC
>JAPSKP010000123.1 GCA_031181585.1 Lysinibacillus sp. | reverse complement strand
CCTTTGCCGCCATTGGAATTTGCTAAAAATTGGGCACCAATTTGTGTAGCCATTCGGCCAGCTACTTCACTCATCGGTGTTAGCAGTGGAAGAGAATTATCCTTCAGCTGGACAGTTTCATAAGCCAAGCTCGCCACTTTATTTGTTACTAATGCATGTGTTAATTCAGGTTCAGCAGCAAGGTGCAGGTAAGTAAATAGGATGAGATTTTCTCGGAAGTACGCATATTCTTCGGCGATTGGCTCCTTTACCTTCATTACCATATCTGCCGCCCATGCTTCGACTGCCGTGGGAACAATTCTTGCACCTACAGCTTCGTAGTCTTCATTGGAAAACCCTGAACCAAGGCCTGCATCCTTTTCAATCAATACCTGATGCCCGTGATTGACGAGTGTCACAACACCAGCAGGGGTAATAGCAACACGCTGCTCAAATACTTTTACTTCCTTTGGGATACCGATAATCATGTCAACATCTCCTTATTGTGCTTCGATTGCTTCTGTAAGCTTCGATACAATCAAATCTTTTTCCTCGAGCGAAATATTAAGAGGAGGGGACAATGTTAGGACATTATTATAACCAGCTACTGTCACTCCATTTTTACCAACAATCAGCCCATTATTTTTGCAGTGAGCAATAATATTGTTCACGATCGTAACGTCAAGGGGCTCCTTTGTGCTTCGATCGGCAACAAGCTCTATACCGATGAGAAGACCTTTTCCGCGAATATTGCCGACGTTTGGATGGGCGGCCAATTTGTTTTCCAGCTCTTTCAGTAAAATGGCTCCCATCTCTTCCGAACGGCTGAAGAGGTTCTCACGTTCCATAATCTCCAGGTTTTTCAATGCTACTGCACAAGCAGCAGGTGAACCGCCGAATGTGTTGACATGACGGAAGAAGTCATATTGACCATTGCTCATGAATGCTTCGTAAATTTCACGGCGCACAGCAGTAGCCGATAGCGGCATATAAGCACTTGTCAGGCCTTTTGCCATCGTGACGATATCCGGTTTTACCCCGTAATTCTGATGACCAAATACCTTACCTGTCCGTCCGAATCCACAAATTACTTCGTCAACGATGAGCAGGGCCCCATGCTTTTGGCAAACTTGCTGAACACCTTGCAGGTAATCATCCGGCGGCATAATGACTCCACCGCCAGTAATAATCGGTTCAACAATCATCGCAGCAATCGTATCAGAATACTCCCACGTCATAACTTCATCAATCGCTTTAACTGACGAAAGCTCTAACGGGTTATCACCACTTACTTCTGGGAACCGGTACTGATCCGGCGCCTTTACATGAAGGAAGCCGGGTGCTAATGGTTCATATTTATATTTTCGTTCCGCCTGCCCCGTGGCTGCCAAAGCACCCATCGTGTTACCATGGTAAGCACGGTAGCGGGAGACGATTTTATAGCGGCTGTTTTCGCCTTTTTGCTGGAAGTATTGCCGCGCAATTTTAAAGGCTGTTTCATTTGCCTCCGATCCGCTGTTAGAGAAGAACACAACATAATCATCCCCGAGCATTTCGCTGATTTTTTCTGCTAAAAGAATAGCAGAGGGATGACTCATCGAAAGAGGCGTATAGTTGTTCTTTAATAATTGTTCATAGGCGGCATTTGCAATTTCCTGATTTCCATAGCCAACATTTACGCACCAGAGCCCTGACATAGCATCGAGGTAGCGCTTGCCATGGATATCTGTCAGCCACGAACCTTCTGCCTTTTCAATGATCATCGTTGCATCTGGATTATAAGCCTTCATTGCGTGCCATAAAAACTGTTCATCTTTTTGCGTTAAGTTTGTACCAACCTGTAAATTCATCTTTTCACTTCCTTTGGATGATTTATTTTCTCTTTTATTGTGCAATGTTTTGGATTGTCTAGCATCTTACAATCTGTAACATGTTAAAAGAGGTTCGTTTCACATATTGCCATATTGGTTCAAAAAAAGAGGAAGCAGATATGGAAATATGACAATGTGTACAAGAAAATGGTATGAAGTCTATATAGAGGATTATGCAGGGGGGATGGCAATAAAGGTGTTTATATGTAAAAAAGAAAAAGGAGCCTATGTTAGGCGCTCCTTTTCTACTAATGATTTGGATTCAAAAAAATCTGTTAGACTGTGCCTTCCTCGCTGTCATAGAAGTTATACTGGGTAGCAAGAAGCATCAGCTCAAGTGCTAAACGTTTAGGAGGTAATGTAAAATCAGCGCCAAGGAACGATTCAATTTTTGAAAGCCGGTGATACAGCGTTTGCCGGACAATAAACAATTTTTCGGCAGTTTCTTGCTTCATGCAGTTGCACTGCAAATAAACTTGCAATGTCTGAATCAATTGTCCTTTATGCTTGGCATCATGCTCATATAATGCTTTCAAGTGATTTTTTGCCATATCCATAATCGCTCGGTTTTTCTGCATCTGCAAAACAAGCTGGTATATGTATATGTCTTCGTAAAAATAGGAAAGCTGCCGGGCATTCGTTCGGATAAGCAATGTGTCCTTGGCTGTCTCGAAGCTTTGTGCTACCAGGTGAAGGTCGTCTACTACCTGGCCAACCCCAGTCGTTATTTTTAAATGGCTGTAATTATTATTTCTTCGGAATGCATGCAATTTATCGATGCAATTCGTGATACGCCGCTTCAGGTCCTTGTCCATTAGATTAGCGACTATATAGACAAGCTGCTGCCGCGATTCGATTAGAAAAATCGTAAAGCCGCTTTTTTCAAAAATTCCCCGTGAATATAACTTATAGTAGGTTAAATCAATATTTTGTTTTGACTTCTGAATTTTTTCAATCAATACGAAATAGTCGCAGTTTAATAGCTTTGGATTATGCTGTTCGTTTAAAAACGCTGTCAGCTGCTGCGCTTCTACCGTCCCATCAAGCCACGATTCGAGAAAGGTGCGATACTCCATATTTTGCTTTTCCTCTGTATAGAGGCTGCGCAATAAATATTGAGAGAGGGCGATGACTGTACGATCGAGGACGAGTATATCAAATTCTGTGATTTCTCTCGTATCACTAAATATACAAACCTCACCATAGCTTTCTTCTAAAATTGTCACATCACATTTTGCAAGGGAAGGTACGATATTTTCATTGCTACTTTGCTTACATAACTGTTCATAAACACTTTGTCCATGATTTGGCGTATAGAGGGGCTGCTGACCATGCACATGGAATACGACATAGACGTCTAAAAATTGATGGAGGCGCATCAAAATCTGTTCATAATGATTTAGCTTTAAGGTTAATTTATTTATTTCCTGCGCATAGTCCTCCAGCCGCTTAATTTGGTTGAATTGTTCATTAATCACATGTGTATGGACATATTGTGTAATTTCTATAAAAGGAACGACCTCATGAAATACAAGGATGGGAAAGTTAAATTGCTCTGCTAATTGCTGTACAGATTCAGGAACACTTTGGATATTTTCACAGCACTCGATGCAAAGTGCGGCTGCCTGCTTATCAATCAATTGCTGTACAAAGCGCAGAAACGTTGCTTCCTCCTTCAGTTGTATGCCTGTTGTTAGGATCAGTTCATTTCCTTTAATTAGTTCTTCAATTGTCGTTGTTTCCAAAATATGTACCCATTTAATTTGACGCTTCAGACCTGATTTCCCCGAAATCAAGGCTGCTTTTGGAAAGTGACTTTTTGTGAGTAACTCTTTGACTGTAAATGAAAATGACATAATGAACCCACCCCTTCAATTCTAGTTAATAGAACAAATGAAACTGGACTATATGATAAAATACTCATTTTTCTAGAAAAATGAGCGTAATGGAAAATAGAAAAAAACGCATTTACATAGCAAAAATATAACATAATGTAAAATGGAAGAGTGATATTTTTTACATTTTGTTTATATCGGGTTGTTAAACCGTTATGATATATTTTCAACTATAGAAATGCATCACTCAAGAGTTAGGGAGGGAGAAATGATGAAACAATTGGCATTCCTTGGTGGGGAAGTGATTAGTCAAAATGCGCAGGGCGACGTCTATGAAGCATGCCTAATAGAAGGAAACCGTATAAGCGCAGTGGGAACGACTGAAGAAATACGGAAGCTGGTAAACAGCGAAGCACAAATAGTTGATTTGCATGGGAAAACGGTACTTCCAGGGTTAATAGATGCCCATATGCACCTATTTTTATATGGCAATACACTGATCCATGTAAATTGCAAAGATCCTGTTATTTCCTCTGTAGCAGAACTTTTAGAGAGAATAAGAGAAATTGTATCAGAAGCTCCAACGGGAGAAATCATTCGTGCATTTGGCTTTAACGAAGTAATGGTGGAGGAGCAACGATACCCTACGCTCGAGGAGCTCGATGCCATATCAAAAGAACACCCGATTATTGTTACGAGAACATGTGGCCATATTGGGGTGATTAATTCAGCCGCTATGAAATTGGCGGGAATTACTGAGCATACACCAAGCCCGCATGGCGGAACAATTGAAAAAGGCGCAAACGGCCGGCTAACAGGGCGTTTAATTGAAAATGCCTTTCTCCAATTTAATCAGCATGTAACCTATAGTGAAGAGGAATTGTATAAAGCACTTGAAAAGGCGCAGGATAAGCTGCTGGCCTATGGCATTACAAGTGTCCATGATGCAGGTGGATTTGATACCGACAGCTTCCGGATCATGCAGCAGGCTTCCAAAGGAAAGCAATTGAAGCTGCGGGTCTATGCCATGATCGGCAGTCTGAATGATTGTGAAGCTTTTACAAAAACGATGATTTCATCTGGAGTCGTTTCTTATACGGGAAATGAATTCTTTACAATCGGTCCAGCCAAGTTGTTCACAGACGGCAGCAGTACGGGACCGACAATCGCGACGCGCGAACCTTATGACAGTGATGCAGAAAATTACGGCTATCTGCAGTATACCGAAGACGAGCTATACGATATTTTCTTGCCGGCACATGTAAAGGGATATCAGCTAACTGTGCATGCCCAGGGAGACAAGGCGATTGAACAGTATTTGAATGTCATAGAGCGGCTGCAAACAGAGCATCCTCGGCAGGACCACCGCCACCGTGTTGAACATTTAGGGGTATGTCCTCCCGACCTGCAGGAACGTGTTCGCAAGCTGAAAGTAATTCCGGTGCTGAATCCGTCATTCCCATATGAATTTGGCGAGAGTTACATCCATAACTATGGAAAGCGCACGAATTATATGTATGCCGCTAAACAGCTGCTAGACCAAGAAATAGTAGTAACAGCAGGTTCTGATGCTCCGATTACAACTGCCAATCCTTTTGTCGGCATGTATATGGCTCAGGAACGTGTAACGAAAGGGGGCACACCTTTTGGTCAGGAACAGCGTGTTACACTGCATGACGCTATTAAGATGTATACAATCAATGCAGCCTATGCTAGTAAAGAAGAGGACATTAAGGGGAGCATAGAAGTAGGGAAACTAGCAGACCTAGCTATTTTAAACACTTCTTTATTAGACCATCCAGCGAAAGATTTATTAAATGTAGAGGTAGAAATGACCATTTTGGACGGGGAGATTGTTTATTCCAAGCAGCATGCGGAGGTGAATGCATGAAAAAATACTTTCAATTGCTGTTAATCATTCCGTTTATCGGTATGTGCGTACTGCTGCCCTGGGCGAACCGGGCAGAACCTTATGTATTCGGTCTGCCATTCCTACTCTTTTGGATTGTCTTATGGATGCTTCTTTCTTCACTCATTTTATTTGTTGTGTACAAGTTAGATCCTGAAAATGAAGGGAGTGAAGTGGAATGAATGCAGCGCTTCTTATTATATTCTTATTTGCAGCGATTGCCTTGTATTTAGGGATACGGGCCACACGCGGAAAAGAGATGAACGTCGATGAATTTGCAGTTGGAAACAAGGGCTTTGGGACGCTCTTCGTATTTTTACTGATTGCCGGGGAAGTATATACGACCTTTACCTTTTTAGGAGGGAGCGGCTGGGCTTATTCACATGGATCAGCAGCCTATTATGTACCGGCATATATCTGTTTAGCTTACGTCCTGTCGTATTGGATTATCCCGAAAATCTGGCGTTTTGCAAAGCAGCACAATATCATTTCACAGCCTCAATATTTTATGAAATCGTATAAAAGTAAAGGGCTGGGAGTAGTCGTTGCCTTTATCGGTACGATTGCCCTCATTCCTTATATCGTGATTCAGCTAAAGGGGCTGGGAATCATAGTATCTGAGGCTTCCTACGGTGCGATTACACCAATTATGGCTTCTACGATCGGGGCTGTCATTGTAACTGTATATGTTGTCATTTCAGGGATTCATGGTTCCGCATGGACGGCGGTATTAAAGGATATTATGATTTTAATCGTTATTGTCTTTTTAGGAATCTATATTCCGTATCATTATTTTGGCGGTATCCAGCCGATGTTTGAAGCCGTACAAGCAGCAAGACCCGAAGCGCTTTCACTGGAAGCTGAAGGGTATAGCTTGGCATGGTTTATCTCTACGATTGTATTAAACGCCTTTGGGTTCTATTTACTGCCGCAGTCATTCAGCGTTATTTTATCTGCCAAGAGCGAGCGGGCATTAAAAAAGAATGCGGTGACATTGCCTCTTTATACAATTCTTATTTTGTTCGCATTTTTCATCGGCTTTGCCGCAATTTTGCAAGTTCCTGGATTGCAGGGGGCAGATGGCGATTTATCGCTGCTGCGTCTCGTGATGCAGACATTTGATCCATGGGTAGTCGGCGTAGTGGGAGGGGCTGGGCTGTTAACAGCGCTTGTACCGGTATCAGTAATGATCATGTCCGGTGCAATCGGGTTAATGACAGGCTTTTATAAGCTGATCAAGCCGAACTCAACAGACAGACAGCAATTAACGGTGTCAAAAGTATTTGTTATTTTAATCATTCTAGCAGCATACCTTTTCACATTAAAAGGAGGAAATGCGCTCGCGATATTAAATATTATGTCCTACGGGCTCATTACACAATTGGTTCCGGCTATGATCTTTAGCTTCTTCAATTCCAAGTTTATGAATAAATACGGGGCGATGGCAGGGATTTTAACGGGGGTATCCATTGTATTGTTCAATGCTGTTACATCCTTTAAGTTAGTGAACATTTTCCCGGATATTCCAAGCGTCATCAATGATATTAATATGGGCTTTGTTGCGATTATTATTAATATAATCGTAGGGGTAACGGTTAGCTTGGCAACTAATTCGATTGTCCGAAAACAAAATGAAAATGAA
>JAPSKP010000033.1:18807-31980 GCA_031181585.1 Lysinibacillus sp. | reverse complement strand
TTTTTTCAAAACTTCTATTTCTTGATCATTGAGTTCTTGAAGTACATTTTTATTCATTTCCATACTTGCTTTTTGGATAGCATGTTGCAGTTGATTTGCTTTTTCTGTGCTCGTTACTAAAACATTTCTGCGATTAGCAGGGTCAATTTCTCGATCAATTAAATCCATTTTTTGCATTTTATCGAGTATTCCCGATACAGTGGGCGCTTCTAGATAAAGCAGCTCTCCAATTCTTTTAGGTGAAATCTTTCCTTCCGTCCATACACAATTTAAGACACCGTATTGAGCTGGAGTAATTTCAAATTCCTCCAAATACCGGTTAAAATATTTATACACTTTATGCTGAGACACACTCAATAAAAAATTGATACATTCATTCAAATTCAAATCTTACACCTCCATATTGACAATACTATAATAGCATGTTAATTTCGTTGTACAAATATTTTTGTTGCAGAAATATTTTGGATAAGAAATTAGGAGGGGTATTATGGAATCATTTAAAGCGATTGTTATTAGGAAAGAAAACGAAGAAGTAACGTATAAGCTAGAAGATGTGTCTCTTTCTGACCTATCAGAAGGGGAGGTTTTAATTAAGGTTTCGTATTCCTCTGTAAACTTCAAAGATATGCTGGCTGTTCAAGCAAATGGCGGCGTAATTAGAGACTATCCGATGATCCCGGGGATTGATTTAAGCGGTACGATTGTTAGTTCTTCTAACGAGCAGTATGCAGAAGGACAAGAAGTGCTTGTTACAGGTTTCGGCACAGGGGTAAGTCATACCGGCGGGTTTGCTGAATATGCTAGAATTCCTGCTGACTGGATCGTTCCTTTACCAGCTGGTCTTACTTTAAAAGATGCGATGGTTTTTGGAACTGCAGGTTTCACAGCAGCCTTATCTATACTGGCGTTACAGAAAAACGGCATGTCAGTTGAAAGCAATCCGCAAATCTTAGTTACTGGTTCAACTGGCGGTGTAGGAAGTGTTGCTCTGCAAATTTTATCTAAAATCGGCTACAAAAATATTGCTGCGTTAGTTCGCAAAGAATACCAAGTAGAGGTAGCAAAATCTTTAGGTGCAACGGAAGTTATTTTTTCATCTGACCTAGGGGATAGTAAAAAGCTAGTAAGTAAAGCAAAATATCATTACGTTTTAGATACTGTAGGCGGTGATGTTGCGGCAGCTTTAATCCCTCAAATTCACTATGGCGGCAGTATGTCAATGTGTGGTAATGCAGGCGGCGTACAGTTACCGACAAATGTATTGCCATTTATTCTGAGAGGTGTAAATTTATTGGGGATTGATTCAGTGAATGTGCCTATCGGAGAGCGTTCACCGATCTGGCAAAAAATCGCGGATGAGTGGAATATCAGTGATACGGCATTTACTAAAGAAATTGCACTTCAAGATTTACCAGAAACGATTGATGCAGTCAAAAATGGCCAGCATCTAGGCAGAACAATTATAAAATATTAAGGATCCATTGATCTTCTTATTCAGCTAAGACGCTATGTAAGAAAAATAAAAAGACTTATTAACTTTTAATAAGAAGGTTTCAGACTGTAGGCAAACTCAAAGAAATTTGAGATTGTCTACAGTCTTTTTGATAACGTTATATGGTAATGAATCAAAAACTTCCGTTTCAGACAGTTTGCTTTACGCAGACAAGGTATCGTTCTTCACCTTCACTATATTCAGTTCGGGTGCTTCGACATAGCACTCCTGACATTGCGAAATATTGGAGCACTGAGACGTTAAGTTACATAGTGTACGTGTTATTGAATGGAAAGCTGACTGGATTATTACTACTTCTGAGCTATAGTTGCTATTTACCAGATATGTTAGAGTGATGATAGGATTATTGTTTACTGACTTTTCAGTTTCTTAAAAAGGGGAGTGAAGGAAGATGAAAAAGTGGCTCGCTGCCTGTTGTCTTTTATTTTTGATTGGATGGCATTCAGAGGCTGATGCGGCAGTTTGGGACGGTGCGGAGATTGTAAAGGGGCAGACAGGAAAGATTACATTTTCCAAAGATGTGAAGGTTTATAAGAAAAACGCAAATGGCCAATTTGATTCTTTGATTGTCAAAAAGGGTCAATATTTCCGTGTCTACAATATTGAAAAGTACAATAATCAGACCTATTACTGGATGAGTTCAGGCTACCGGGTGCAGGCGACAAATTTAACGCAATTTAAGGCTATACCACTGGAGACACGTGCGCAGTTCTATAAGGATCCGGCGCATCTCTGGGCTAACCAGAACATGGTCATGCAGCTGCCTTCATTTAATGAATTTTATTTAGTATACAGCTATTACAGCTATTTGAATGATGCCGGCTTTACATTTAACGAAGCAGGGCAATTGGAAACAACAGTTCGAGAGGGTAATAGAAATGTAAAGGTAACCCTTGATCCGACAGATGTTTTCATTGCAGAAAAAGGAAAGGAAACAGTGGAAGGGGATATAATGGAAGTAAAGCAGGACACACCGGTTTACTGGCAGCCTTACAAGTCAGGTACGACAAGACCGATTAGACTGGAATTAGGCTATACCTTTACAAAGCAGTTCCCTAAACATACACTGGTTCGGTCTCAAGGATTTAAAATCGGTGATTATCATGCCGTGAATGTCTATTCGCACATGGATACGACTAAATACCTGCAGACATTATTCGTGAAAGCATCGGATGTGCAAGTCGTATCGAAACCTACTCCGAAAGGTACTTGGTATGTGCAGGAAACAACGGAAGCTGTACTGGCAGAAAACTCGATTAAAACGATTATTGGGGAAGGAACAGCTGTCACATATTACGGAATAAGCGAGGACTATGCGGTCATAGGCTATGAGAGTGACATATGGCTAATTCCGCACGATAAAATCGCGCCAAATTAAATAGCTGGATTCATGAAGGCGCACGATAATTGGACTCCAAAGGCAAGACAGGAAGCATATCACTTCCTGTGTTGCTTTTTAAATTGGATAGAAAAAGTCGTAGAAAAGTCTCTCATTCTTCCTCCGGTTCGCAGAAGGAATATACATACGTATCAATATCTATGCCAGCATTGATCGCTGCCGCGAATTGACTGAACTCAGGGTGAATGAATAACCCAGGTGTATAGCCTTCATGGATGTTGACGACCAGCTCCAACTGTACATCTAAATTCAATTCTTCTTTTAATTCATTAATGATATGCGTCTTTTCATGAAATATCTCTAATAGGGGGGATAAAACGTCATCAGAAGATAGCGTTTCTTTTTCGATTTTAGATGCCCATGAGGTATAAAAGTTTATTTTTTTATTAATTGGGTGGTTGGGCGCATATCTTTCACCCACCTTCCGTGTTTCTGTCAGCTGAACTTGCAGGCGATTTGTTACAACCTCTATTGGGAAGTCATCGTTACCACTAAATTTAATATAAACATATAGGTTTGTTTTTTCCGTATTTACCTATCCTTTCAAATAACTTATTACTTCTGTTATGTATTCTTCTAAGGGCTGTAATGTATTAATCTGCAGAATCATTGTATCTCTCGGTTTGGCACTGTTTTCAATGGTTTTATAAAATCCTTCCTCCGATGATATAGCAGTGATTTGGCTTATCATATTGTTCCGTTCCTTCAATCGTTTGTTCACTACATGAACATCCTTAGCAATGCATTCTACATATTTGTATTTCACCTTGTATTGTTTACTTAAGGCCAGCCCTCTTTCAATCATTTCCCTATACAAGCAAGGACTATCTAAAATAACAGGGAAGCCTTGCGACAGATAGAAGTCAGCTAACGACCAGTCGATTGCATAGCTGATTTTTCCTGAGGCAGCAAGGTCTAGATGGGATTTGGCCATCGAATCAAGCAAGGCGGATTTCACAATATCATGGTCAATGATAACTGCGTTGAATTCCTTTGAAATTTCCTTTGCTAACGTCGATTTCCCCGAACCAGGGAATCCTGACATTTGTAGAAAAAACAAAAACAACCGCTCCTTAGTAATTTATTTTCCTAAATTATACAATTCGTAGAGCGATAGGGATATGTTTATTATCCAGCCATTGTTAAAAAGACAGTGTTTCGTGGTAATAAAGTTATTTATGTCGCAATAAAGTCATTTCGAATGAAATTACTACACAAATAGGCCTTAATATTGAAAAGCACTTTTAAGGAGAATTGTTACCTGTGCTGATATTTAGAATATATGGAGAAGGAACTTACTTAAAGGAAAGGCTGAAGTTAGTTGAAGAAAGACTTCTATATCCAGGAGCAAATTCTAACCTTAAATAAGATTAAAATTAAAAGCCAATAAAAGAAAGGTGGCTTAAATTTATTTAGCTTAGATATTGTTTTAATATCTGTAATCCTAAGTTCAACTCATCTAATGAATTTGTTGAAGATAAAGTAATACGTAAATACTTATTTTGGGTATTCTGCCCGCTTAAAAAACGATCGGAATAGAAAACTCTAATTTCTTGCTTTTGTAAATCTGTTTCTAATTGAATTGAATCCTAGAGATTTTGGATAGGCAGCCAGCGATAAAAACTAAGGGGATGTTCCCCATTTTCACTCGATGGGAAATATTCGAAATACAGATCGTTTGCTTCTTGCGCAAGATGTTTTTTAAGGAAACAATTTCATGTGCTTTGCCTGATAAAATTAATTCTGTAATAATCTCTGCATCTAAAGAAGAGGTTTTAACATTAATGTTAAAAATAGAACGTAGTACTTTTGTGCGGAATGTATCCCCATAAACCATATACGTGACTCTTAATCTTGAACAAATTGATTTGGAGGATCCAGAGATGTAGACAGTTTGTTCTGGAAGTAAATGAAACATTGGCTGTTGATAATCAGATACAATCCCTGCAGTTAAAAATGCGTGTATATCATCTTCGATTAGAATCAAACGATATTTTTTAATAACCTTTGCTAACTCTTGTTTTCGGAAATCTGACATCATAATGGAAGTCGGATTATTACAAGAAGGCATAAGGAAAATCCCATGGATATTTACTTGGCTGCATTGTTTGTCAAGTTCATCTGGTATCATGTCTAATTGATCTCCAAGAAAAGGCACTAACTGAATACGGAATATTTTTGCTAACCCAATAAAATTTGAATAGGTATAAAAATCGTTTGCGATTTTATTACCCGGCTCAAATAAAGCAGTTAAAGCAATTGCTAATGCATTTTGAGCTCCGGATACAATAGCAACTTGCTCTTGGTCAGCCGCCATCCCGAATGTTTTCATCCAGTTAATTGCTGCTGTTTTTGGATGAGGAAACCCGATTGAATCATTGTAATTTAACAATTGATCAAAATATCTTTTATTAATAACCTGTTGAACAACTTCTTTAATATGTTCATTTGTCTGATTGAATGACGCTACAAATCCCAGCTCAATTAAATTTACAATTTTATCTTTAGAAATAGTGATTGATCTAGAGGTGTTCGAAGCTACAAAGGTCCCGCTGCCTGTTATTGTGAGTGATGTAACATACATCCGCGTCGGAACAAAATGGCATTATGTATGTTTATTTGTCGACCTTTTCAATTGTGAAATCAGCGGCCATAGCGCTGGTACAAGTAAGAGCGCAGAGCTTGTCTATCAGGCTCTATCAAGCAGTAAAGGGAAGTTGAACGATGTTCAACTGTTTCATACACGTCGGGAAAAGAGGTTGATAATAAACTAATTATAGAGGCGCTTGACACGTTCGGAATCCAGCGATCACTAAGTATGAAAGGCTGCCCTTATGATAACGCTTTCGCCGAAGCAATGTTCAAAGTATTTAAAACAGAATTCGCTAACGGAGTTCATTTCTCTTCTCTTGAACATGATGATTATGTTCATTGGTTCAACAACATTCGCATTCACGGAACACTGGGCTATTTAACGCCTTTAGGTTTCAAACAACAGCCCCTATAATTTTTGTCCAGTTTAATGTTGACAATCCTATAGTGTATCCGGTTATGAAACAGTAAGCTAGTTGCCCTTTTGGGCTTGCACTTACGGACAGTTAATAAAATTAATATATACTATACAATAGTAGTGAGGTGGTGAGAGGATTTGGACAAGTTCATTCCATTATATAAAACGTTAGATCAGAAACCAAATGCAGGAATAATGTTTTCTCAAATGGCTAATATTTTTTGGGTTCTTTTAATTTATACAGGAGCATTGATACTACAAAATATACAACAGCCAACTTTGATACCTAGTCTGATTTTTAGTTTACTTTTAGCAATCCATGGAGTCTTATATTTTTTTTCGAGTTCTTTTGTTAAAGGTAAAAAATGGTACTACTTTTTTGCCCAGGTAAGTTTATTGTTTACTTCCGCATTCATTTTACCAAAAGGGTCTCCTGTAGTGTTAATTGGTTTATTGCCAGTATTAATAGCACAAAGCATTATTATTCTAAATAGCAAATTAAAGGCGATAATATTTTTTATAGTATCTTATGGTCTTTATTGTATTGCTATCGCAATAAATTATGGGGCAAGTGAGCTTCCAATTTTTATTCCAATATTCTTTTTAATTTTGCTCATAGTGATTTTCTACACGATTAGCTATAACCGACAAGTTAGAGCAAGAGAGCGTATGGAATTTTACCTACAGCAGCTAGAATTGGCATACCAAAAAGTTGAGGAACTGACTTTATCACATGAAAGACAGAGAATGGCTAGAGATTTACATGATACACTTGCCCAAGGTCTAGCAGGCCTGATTATGCAATTAGAAGCTGTTAGTGTCCATATAAAGAACGGGAATGTTACTAGGTCGAATGAAATTATTTCTAATTCAATGCACCAGGCAAGGGAAACATTGAAGGATGCTCGAACAGTAATTGATAATTTGAGAACGGAGTCGTTAGAGGTTATTGATTTTCAAACAGCTGTTCAAGGGGAAATAGAGAAATTTGAAGATGTTACAGGCATCCATGTGGAAAAAGAAATTAGCCATGTTTATTCTTTATCTAATTTATCTATGGAATATAGTGTATATATAATCCGTGAATCCCTAAATAATATAATGAAACATTCACAAGCAGATAGGGTAAGGATAAAGATTTATTCAAAGGTTGGCCAGTTATATATGGAAATCACTGATAACGGAATTGGGTTCTCTACCGAAAATATCGGTAAACAAACGGGAAAATATGGTCTTATAGGCTTACAAGAACGTGTAAGGTTAGTGGGAGGTAGATTAACAATAGAAAGTACAGTAGGGAAAGGAACAAAATTGTTTATAACAGTTCCTATTGATAAAGGAGATATTAGCATTGAAATATAAAGTATTAATAGTTGATGATCATCTAGTTGTAAGAGAAGGGATAAAATTAATATTAGAGACCAGTGAATCTTTTCAAGTCATAGGTGAAGCCAGTAATGGTAAAGTTGCATTGGAAATGATTAATAATTTGCAACCGGATGTTATTTTACTGGACTTAAATATGCCAGTAATGAGTGGATTAGATACTTTAAAAATAATGAGCGAACAAAGTATAACAATCCCGGTTATTATATTAACTACCTATAACGAGGATCAATTAATGGTTTCAGGAATAGAGCTAGGGGTTAAAGGATTTTTATTAAAAGATACAAGTAGAGAAAATTTACTAAGGACATTAGAATCCGCCATTAGAGGGGAGACTCTTTTACAGCCTGAGGTCATGGCGAAAATTCTAAAATATAAGCAGGGAAAATCTGATAATCATCCTGAACAAGCTGCAACCTTAACAGATAAAGAACTATTCATATTACAGGCAGTTGCAAAAGGTTATAAAAGTAGGGAAATCGCTTTTGATATGGGAATTGCTGAACGTACTGTTAAAGCGCATTTGACTAATATTTATAATAAGCTTGGTGTTAACTCTAGAGCAGAAGCAGTTGCTATTGCCATAGATCAGGGTTTATTCCGTTTAATAGATAAATAAATTGCCCAAACGTACATAGGGGGTTACCCGTATGTACGATTTTTTTTTTTACTCACTCCATTATTATTAGGATGTAAAGAAACAAAAGAAGCATTCGAAGGGAGTTAAGTATGGCAAAGTATCTATATAAATTAGGAAAATTGGTAGTTGATCATAACAAGAAAGTTATAGGTGGAACTATAGGAATTCTCATTATTATAGCTATTGCTGCATTGAGTTTGGGTCCATCTTTTAGTGATGAAATGTCTATACCTGACACAGAATCTGCTGAGGCAGGGAAAATTCTAGAAAAAGAATTTCAAACATCAAAGGAGCCAGCACCTGGTACGGTAAATCTTGTTCTAAAAGCACCTAAAGATCAAACTTTAGAGTCTCGAGAAGCAGTAGAGGCCATTAATCAGACAATTAAAAAAATTAAAGAGGATAAATCCGTTGTCTCTGTTGCTACACCTGCAGAACTAGGCAATTACAATGAAAATAAACAAATTGGTTATGCGGTAGTGACATATAAGGTCCCGGCACATAAAGTAACAGAGAAATCAAAGGAAATAATATTAAATAGCATTGAAAATACGAGAGATGCGGGCATTCAAACCGAGTTGGCAGGATCAGTTGCCTTTTCTGAATTAGAAATTGGAGGGATAACTGAAGTAATTGGGGTAGTAATTGCTTATGCTATTCTCGCTATTACATTTGCATCCTTTTTGGCTGCTGGAATGCCAATAATTACTGCTGCCGTTGGTTTAGGGATAGGGATTTTATCTATACTCATAGGAACTAATTATTTGGATATTCCATCATTTGCGCTCTCCTTAGCTGCTATGTTAGGACTTGCTGTTGGGATTGATTATGCTCTATTCATTATGTCAAGATTCCGTCAAGAACTTGCCAAAGGGCATAATCTAAAGGAAGCAATTGCTATTGCAACTGGAACTGCTGGGAGTGCGGTTGTATTTGCTGGACTAACAGTTATTGTTGCATTGCTAGGGTTAGCAGTTGCAAAAATTCCATTTTTAACAATGATGGGAATCTCTGCAGCAGTTTGTGTATTATTTGCAATTTTAATAGCGGTTATTTTTGTACCAGCAATTTTAGCAGTATTTGGTCATAAAATAGGCCCCTCTCGAAAAAATAAATTATTAGAAAAATTAACTAGCAAAAAGAATAAAGAACAATCTAATAAATGGGGACATTTTGTTACAAAAAGACCTTGGACAGTTACAATTTTAGGGATACTCCTTCTTATTGTAGTTAGTATTCCATTCTTCCATATGCAACTCGGTTTACCTGATAATGGAACAAAATCAGCTGAAACAACAGAGAGAAGAGCGTATGATTTGCTATCTGAAGCATATGGTCCTGGATACCATTCTTCGTTAGTTGTCCTAGCTGAAATAGATAAAAGTAGTGAAGAAGATATCCAGACGAAAATCAATAAAGTGATAGAAGAATTAGGTGATTTAGCTAATGTCGACAGTGTAAGTCCACCAATTCCAAATGAATCAGGGAATATCTTCATGATTTCTATTACGCCTAAAACTGGGCCGAATGATATTGAAACAAACGATTTGGTACATTCAATAAGAGAGCTATCAGATAATAATATAGAACAAATAAAATTATTAGTTACCGGTGCAACTGCAGTAAATATTGATATATCCGAAAAATTGAATGATGCATTGCCTTTATTTGCTTCGCTTATTGTAGGATTTGCATTTATTCTATTAGTTTTAGTTTTTAGATCTATATTAGTTCCACTAAAAGCCGTTTTAGGTTTCTTGCTTTCACTGGGAGCAACTTTAGGATTTGTTGTTTACGTAATTCAAGATGGAAATTTCATTAATCTATTTGGTTTTCCTACTGCAAGTCCTGTATTAGCCTTTTTACCTGTTATCGTCATAGGGATTCTATTTGGCCTAGCAATGGATTATGAGGTGTTTTTGGTAAGTCGGATGCGTGAAGACTTTACGCATTCAAAAGATGCCAAGAAAGCCATTTTAGCCGGACTAAAAGATAGTGGGGGAGTTGTAACTGCTGCTGGTTTAATAATGGTAGCTGTATTCACAGGATTTATGCTTGCGCCAGATCCAATTATTAAATCGATGGGCTTCGCATTAACTTTTGGGATTATTTTTGATGCGTTTGTCGTGAGGATGGCCATAGTACCTGCTGTAATGACATTAATGGGTAACGCTGCTTGGTATTTACCAAAGTGGTTAGATAAAATCCTGCCGAATATTGATGTGGAAGGTACTTCAATACAAAAGGAAATAGTTGAAAGTAAGACTAGGAATAAAAAGAAATATCCTCCACGAATCAAAGAAGAAAGAGTTTCTGAATAAGTAAGCTAGAAGTTTTTTAAATAACCATACAAATTAGCCAAGAATAATAACCCGATATTTTAAATATCGGGTTACTTTATTAGATAACCTGATGTGAAAATTTATTAATTAGGACGCTCTTTAAGAATACAACCAGCCATAAAAGTACAATTGCAGTATAAGGTTATGAAAAATGTATAGCACAATAAGGAACCGTGTTGAATTATAATGCATTAATTTAAGAACCTCTATAAAAAAGGTACTTTTATCAAAAATTTTAATACGAGTAAATGGAAAGTTATTTAATAGATTACTTAGCTCTTTATGAGTTAAAGTAATCTTTTTTTATAATTGCAGCAAATATTTTTAGCTCACATAAGGTATGTTCTTCAACAGCTATACTATTTCAATCCTAGCCTGAATTTCTGTCAAGAATTCTTCTCTGCGTAACGTATCGCGATTATCAATTTCATAAATTTCAAAAGGATCACCTACTATTTGGTAATTATTTTCTTTTGCATAAGTGATCATATCAAGTATGAGATCGCTACTTTGGCAGTAACCGCCTTTGTAGTAGAGGGAAAGATAATTCCCTTCTGGAAGGACAAAATCAAACTCTTTGTATTCATGGTCCAAGATAAAAAAGACGGAATTAAATACATCTTTTCCCCCTCTATTCAAATCTTCTCCTGAGACAGACGCTCCATATAGCTGATTGCCAAAATCCTGAATCTTGTTTACATGTTTCTGATGCAGTCTTTTGATAGCAAAATCCATTTCTTCATCTCTCGTAATACGAGTTTTTAGCTGCAAGCAAGGGCGGACGGGCAACGATTTAATCGTGAAAGTATTAGTCTTTATCAATGCAGCAGATGACAATACTTGTATTCTATCTTGAATTTTCTTTTGAATAGTTTGAAGTTCATAGAGCTTAATTTGGATCAGCTTTTGTTCATTTTGCAATAAGTCAAGAGTATTTTCGATGCTCTGATGGTCCAAGTATTCCTTGATTTGTTGCATGGAGAAATCTAATTGGCGTAGATTTCGAATTATATTTAATTTATAAATATATGAAGGCCATAAAGTCTATAACCATTCGTATCACGTCTTGGAATTAGTACACCTATTTTTTCGTAGTACCGTAAGGAATCGACCCCTATACCGTAAAGATTTGAAATTTCATTTATCTTGTAATAATCTTTCATATTTCCTCCGGATTTTTGAATTAAAAGAGTTGACCTTAGTATTGTACCAGGGTTTAGCCTTAAATTAAGGCATTCACACTCAGAATCACATTGAAAGGTCGGATGTAATATGTTTATTACTAATTTAATTAAAGATAACCAACATTTATCTTTCCCAATTAAAGTTGCCAGTATTCTACTAGGTACTGCTTTCATTTCGTTTGGACTATATAATATCCATCAGCAAACGAACATAACGGAAGGCGGAATTTTAGGCTTAACACTGTTGCTTAGTCATTGGTTAGGTCTTAAACCGTTTATGCTTTCTCTAATACTTGATTTGACTTTTTATTTCTTGGCTTATAGGTATATGGGAAAAGATTTTATTAAGTTATCAATAGTCGCTTCCATATCTTTAGCAGGTTTTATGAGGTTATGGGAACTATTTCCGCCAATTCTTCCTAATCTTTCTTCTGTACCTTTTATGGCATCCATTCTGGGTGGTTTATTTGTTGGAGCAGGTGTAGGATTAGTCGTCAGACAGGGGGGCAAGTGGTGGGGATGATGCTTTAGCACTTACAATTTCTAGATTAACGGGCTGTAGGATTTCGATTGCCTATCTGATAACGGATATTGCGGTCCTGTTAATATCGCTTTCTTATATACCACTTCAACGTATTGTCTATTCCTTTTTGACAGTTATAACCTCCTCATTAGTAATTGATTTGGTACAGAACATGGGGAGGAGAGAAATTAAAACCAAAACTATCAATGATTTACCAAATAGATGAAATAAATGCGGAAATGTGTTGTGAAATAGATGATTTAAAAAAAGCATATTTAGTTGGACTTTACAGAGGAGGGAGCGCTTCTTTTTATGTAAGTTATTTCAGTAATCCAAGTGATATTAAGCTTGTGAAAACGTATATTTAAGCTAACGGACGTTCGTCTTTGAATTTTCCTGAAATGTAAATAATCACCTAGAGAAAATGATTAAGCAGAAAAAGTACGGAAGGTTCCCCATTTTTCTTGTTTAGCAAACTGGGGATAGGCGGACATAAAATGTATAACTATAGAGGCTTGATCTAGTGAAGGATAACAATTGAATAAAAACCTATCACCGAATCGTATTGCAGTTAAGGCAAGCGGTAATTCACGCCTAAATATGTCAAAGCGTTTTGCAGCCGTACTTTCGTTATATTCTCCTTGGTCTATATAGACATACACATGAAAAAAATCCCCATTTGGTGTCCAGGTACCTAGTACTTCATCTCTCATCGAATTGAGTTGATCCCATGCATAGTGAGCGCCGATTGTTAAAAATAATTGGCCGGTTGTATCAGAGTGGGTGAGTGTGTAGCAGCGCGGAATGATAGGAGTTGTTGGAGTGATACCGTCTCTATGCTCTACAGAAAGTCTTTCTGGCTGGAATTTGCTCAAGTGACCAGCTCCTCTCGTTTTTTATCATTATGTAAAGAGCCGGCTATTCATTCGTTGACTGAAAAAATTGCCTATGCCTCTCACCAACAAACCTCTTATTCATTTGCCGGCAGTTGGCTTCCAATTATATAATCAGAGGGACGAACTAAAGGAGTTGAACAACATGGTGAAACGATCAAAAGTATTTTATTTGTTCTTAAGTCTGCTGGCAATCATTTCTGTTGTGCTTGCAGGGTGCGGTACATCAACAAAAGATGAGGGTACAGCAAAGGAAGCAGAAAAACAAACAGAAAAACAA
>JAPSKP010000033.1:12784-18707 GCA_031181585.1 Lysinibacillus sp. | reverse complement strand
CAGAAAAACAAACAGAAAAACAAGTGGATTATGCAGGAGAGGTAAAGGAAAAGCCGGTTGTCACAATTACAATGGAGAATGATGAGAAAATTGTGATTGAACTAGATCCTGTCACAGCGCCAAATACGGTGGCGAATTTTGTTTCGTTAGTGGAAGAGGGATTTTATGACGGTCTTATTTTCCATCGGGTAATTCCCGGCTTTATGGTGCAGGGGGGAGACCCTGCAGGGAATGGTTCAGGCGGACCAGACTATACGATTGCAGGAGAATTTTCTTCAAATGGCTTTGAAAACAGCCTGAAACATGAGCGTGGGGTTATTTCGATGGCGCGGACGGGAGACCCGAATTCAGCGGGCTCACAATTTTTCATCATGGTAGAGGAAGCATCGCATCTTGACGGGAAATATGCGGCATTCGGAAAAGTGATTGAAGGAATGGAAACAGTGGATGCGATTGTTGCCGTTGAACGAGACGGGGCGGACAAGCCGTTAGAGGTACAGAAGATGAAAAAGGTGGAAGTGGATACAAAGGGCTTTGATTACCCTGATCCGGTCGTACAAAAATAAGGACCTTTAGACAAACTTATAGAAGCAAGCAGCCTATTCAAGAATTCTTGAATAAGCTGTTTTTTTAATACCCTTGCATGGTACTGTTTAAATTATCCGCTAAATTCGCTACTTTTGAACCGGCTTCTCCAATTTCCTTCAGGATATCGGTGAATTTACTCATTTCTTCGTTATTTCGTTCGTTCTGCTCTTTACTAGCCATACTAGCAGTTAAAATTTTGTCAAAGCTTTCTGCAGTCTCCTGCACATTTTGATTTGTTAATACAGTTTTAGCATTGACATCATCGATTTGTCCGACGACATTTTCGATTTGTTTCGTTGTAGACACGACCAGCTCTGTAATATTACTAGAAGAATTCTTTGTCTGCTCAGCAAGTTTTCTTACCTCTGCTGCTACTACTGAAAACCCTTTCCCATGCTCTCCAGCCCTCGCTGCTTCAATGGCAGCATTTAGCGCTAATAGATTCGTTTGATCTGCAATCGATGTGATTACCGCCACGATATCTCCAATTTCTTTTGAATTGACTTCTAATGAACGGATGCTTGTTTGGATTTCTGTCACACTATCCTTTAGAGAAACGGTCTGTTCGATTACTTGATCTAACTGTGATCTTCCTGTTACAGAAGTTTCCGTTGAAATGATAGATGATTGAAGCCCTTCGTCCAGGGATGTCATGATACTTTCAGAACGTACAACCACATCTGCCACCGAGGCGCCGACCTCTTCTGACATAGCTGCCAATTCTTCAGTAATGGTGCCGATTGACTCCTTGACATACTGTTTTGTCTCGATTTCTTTGGTAGCTGCTGCCTCGTTTTGCAGCATTTGCAAAGCTGAAAGGCATAGCTGCATTTCTAAATTAAAGATTTTTGTTGTAACTTTTAAAGCAAGCGCCAAACTTTCTGTATCATCTTTAAACACATCTGTTAACAGATCTATAATGTTATTTATAAACGATTGGTTAGTGCAAAGATACCAGCGTACCTCAACACCAGTCATTAAGTAATATTTGCTGAGTTGATATCTTCTTTCTGCATACTTATCATCAATAATTCCATCAAAAAAGCTAATAACATATTGCTGGCTGCCTGACAAATCAATACCGATCGGATTCATATCGACTACGCGGCGAACTCCCTCGAAGGAACTGTTATACATTGGGTTATAGATTTTCTCGATATTCTCTTGTATAAGCGGCTGTAATACTTTTGCAACTGCAAGATCATCTAACGTAAGGTCGATAAGAGATAGCTGACTTAGTAAATTTTGATCTTTCTGAATATCAATTCGTACATTTGGCTTTAGTTTCTCTGCCTCATCTTTCAAATATGTTGCTTTCTCTTTTTTTGCGAACATTTTCATAAAACCTCTCCCTAAATAAATCATGATAAGTAAAATAATATAATTTAATATCGGTATTATTAGGTGTTTTTCAATAGGAATTATATCTTAGGGCATATAAAAAGCTGATAGGTTTAGGGGAAGATAGTCATGATAGATAATTATCAGGCTAGAAAATGAAAAGGCGATCATGAGTAAACTTACTATTTCACCCATCATATTTTTAAAAAGAAACCTCGTTTGTTATAAGTGCCCGAGCTGTGACAATCTAAGTAATAAGAATAGTAAAATCTACAAAAAAGCCTATGTAAGAACATGTTCTTACATAAGCTTTTTCAAGTCGCTGGGCTAATCAATCTGGTAGTTCATTTCAATAGTCCGCTCCAATATTTCAAGTACGGCACCAATTTCTTTTGCCCATTTCATTTTTTGTGCATCATGGCTTGTATATGTTCGTAATGCCTCCTGATAGTGCTTCAGAGAGTGTCGAGTGAGCTCCTCCTTAACGATATCCCGCTTGATATCGGATAGGAAAGTTTTATACGTATAACCGAGGTACGTAGGGAAGTTAATGCTTTTTGAAAAAATATATTCCCCTTGCTTATTCGTTGTCACCTGTAATGATAACTGGACTTTGTCAAACGGCAAATCATCAGGCTGTGGATCGATTGGCTGCGTTCTTCTAGGGCCCCATCTTTCCAGTACATTCATATCACCTTTTGAAATACCTGCAAGATGTTGATATACCATTACTGTGTCTTGGTATGGGTAAGCCGCTGTTTCATCCAAGCCAATTCCCTCGTTAAACAAAACTTTCTCAAGCATTTCTGCTTCCTTATTCACTACTAAGTAATAGTCAATATACTCCTCTTCAGTAATTTGGAGTTCAGCAAACATTTTTTCGTAATACGCCTTTAAGCGGTCATCCTTCATTTCATTATGAAGTGCTTTTTTTACACGTTCCCTCACAGTATTGCGCTGCTTTTCATCCCACTCGTAATCATGACGCGCCATGTGATGAAAAAGGGCATATTGGCTAATCGTTTCACTTAATGCGTAATATTCAAGAACTTCCGGTGGCAAGAAGCGCCTATCACGATAAAACATCTCATATTTCTTAATTTCAACTGTCCGCTCATCAAACATCCTAAAGCTTTCATGTTCGGATGACAGCTGAGTTTCTTCCGTCTTCACTACCAAAGTCGTCAACATGATGGTACCGACTGTGAAAAGAAGCAGGGCGGCTGCTGTTAAAAAGGGCTTGATAAACGGTTTTTTAGGTCTTCTTCTGCCTTTATAAATCGTTTCCTCATAAATTCTGGACTTGACCTGATTTGCTGCTTTCTCCCAATCTCCTAAAGAATTATTAAGCTTGTTGGCCATAGCTTCCTCCTCCTTCCTCGAGCAGAATACCCTTTAATAACCGGCGTGCCTTTTGCAGTCGTGTCTTTACTGTCCCAATTGGGATATTCAAGAGGGCGGCAATCTGAGCCGTCCCTTGTTCATCAAAGTAGTGCAAAATCACAACTTCCCGATATTTCAATGGCAGCTTTATGACATGTTCAGCGATATCAGAGTCTTCTGAAGGAGGATGATCGGCTTTTTCGTGGGCAGTGAAAAAATCTATTGCCTGCACTTTCCGGTAATGCCAGCTGCGGAAGTAGTCCCGGCAGCGATTCACCGTCATTTGCACGAGATAGCCTTTTGGATTTTCCAGCGGCAATTGCTCTCCGTATTTTTGATAAAGCTTTACAAACACCTCTTGTACGATATCTTCAGCTAATTGCCTGTCCCTTACATATAAAAAACTCATTTTTAATAAATATGTTGTATAGTGTTCTACCGCATCTACAAAGTTCATTACCATCCTCCTCTGCCTATTAAACGATGCTCAGGAGTGTTCGGATTTAAAAATCTCCATATTTTGTATTTAAACATAAAAAAAGATACAGCAATAGGCTTTACCTTAAAAAATCCCTGTAGAGTATATTTGTTACAATTGGCTTAGTTATCTTTGTTTACTTGAGAAGTGCAGGTATTACATTTTCAGTTTTGCCCCTGCTTCTTTAACAGCTCTTAAAGGAAAAAGGGTAGAATTTACAGAACCGGTTTAGCAGTAGTATTCTGGATGTTACAATTATAGAAATGATGAAATAACTTTCTCATGGGTTTCAAGAAGGAAGTCGATGAAGCTGTCTATTAATAGGTCGGAAATTTTACAATGAACCGAAAGGAGAAATATAGCATGAAGGAACTCTATATTAAGCAGAAGGTGTTCAGCCTAAGCGGCGAATTTACGGTAAAGGATCAGCAGGAGAGGGACGTGTATTTCGTAGAGGGGAGCTTTCTGCAGATTCCGAAGACATTTTCTATTATGAATACAGGAAGAGATGAAGTTGCGCTTATTACCAAAAAAGTGTTCAGCTTTTTACCGAAGTTTTTCGTAGAAGTGAACGGCAGGGAGGTATTAACGATTAAGAAGGAGTTTTCTTTCTTGAAAGCACGCTATACGATTGATGCGGCGGGCATTGAGGTGCAGGGCAATTGGTGGGATATGAACTTTCAGGTGTACCAGCATGGTGAGGTAGTAGGGAAGGTAAGCAAAGAATGGTTCACATGGGGAGATAGCTACAAGGTGCAGGTAATGAAGGAGGAAATGGAGACGATTATGATTGCACTCGTTGTAGCCATCGATTGTGTGAAGGCAGATCAGGCGGCTGCCTCATCCGGAGCAGCGACTTAATGTAAGACTGTGCAATATAAAATAATAAATAAGAGCCAAAGAACAGGGAAACCAGCAATGGATTCCCTGTTTTCAGGTCAATTTATAAGGGGCGTATGATTTCTTGGTAAGGAAGAGTATGATCTACTTCCGTATTTCCACGTGGCCATTCCAGAGGGAAGAGGCTGCTGTATAGCTGTCCGTTGGAAAAATAAGTGTCCAAGGCGTGCTGACATGTGGAGGAATCAACAGTGCCGGCAGCGTAAACTCGTATTCCGCTAGTACCTCTTGCTCATTTGAATAAACTAGCCGTGTATTTTCAAATGTAAGAGGATAGTCAGTAAAATTGTGCACTAGGACAGTCACCAATAGGTCCTTTTTATGATTGATGGCTTCTCGAATAGGAGAGAAAACAACAGGGGAATCGCAGTGATCCTTTGTTTCGTTAAAAATATGTTCAATTATGTTCCGGTCTTGTGAAGATAGAGCTTTCTTCCATGCCGCTTCGAATTGCAGCCGCTGCATAGAGGCCACCTCCTTTTTCTTTAGTGTATCATACGTAAAGTAAACCGATGGGTAAGGAGCAGTTCGTCATAAGCTTATTGAAGTTTTAGTGCAGTAAAAAGCCTGTTTGTCGAATAGCATATAAGACATAACAAAAATAAGCATCAATCAGAGTGATATCCAGCTTATCTTTCCTTACATTCAAGAATCATGTGTTATACTCGTAAGTCTCTTTTTAGCCGATAGTTTTACTTGAAGTAGCTTTTTTTATCTTATCCATATTGATTACCCAAAAAAAGCTAACTATCACATAGTGGAATACAATAATTGGAAGGTAGGATTCGAAGGCGGTCCAAAAATCAGTATTTGCCACACTTATCTTAATGACTGTTAGTAGGATCATTGAAAAAATAGGAATAGCTAAAAAGAAAACACTAAATATCTTTTTCTCCCTGTAGAATCCTCTTTTCTATTTGAACAGTTTTGTAATTCTCATCCCTTCAATAGAGGCAACTATTGCCGCTTTTCTCTAGATTGGTGTCCGTTCAAAATGAACATCATCTTTACGCGCTTTAAACCATTGCAGGAATGCTGGATGGAATGCTTGATCGATATCTTGGAGTGTACTGATATGAATCGGCTTGGCACGATTTGCAAAACGAATATTCATAACGTTAAAGCGCCGCTGTAATGAAGAGCTTTTGAATTCCATTTCTATTAATTTAGGCCGTCTCGTTACGATCGTTTCTATCGTGAAGTCGCCTGTTGTGATTTGTAAATGCTGTTCAT
>JAPSKP010000033.1:0-12684 GCA_031181585.1 Lysinibacillus sp. | reverse complement strand
GATTGCAGCGTAGAAACAAAACGCTGAGGTGCAAAAGTAAGTTGAATGTCACCCGTCGCATCCCCTGTTTCGATTGTCACTTGGGTCGCGCCAAAGAGCTTTTGAATAATGGAAGTAGAAGTTTGAACGTTTTCGAATTTTTCCTTAGGCACGAAGCGTTCCTTTTTAGAAAATACACCTGTATAGACGTGGGCACCTTCATGTAAGAATTCAATACGTGTAAACAATGTCTCCATAAAGCGGTTAAACAGACCAATTACTAGAACAATACCAAGCAGTACTTTTAGAATGGTCCAAAACGTTCCGTCACTATTGAATTTTAAAATATAAAAGAAAAATATAGGGAAGAGCCAGCCTTGAATCAATGATATAACATCGAATACTAGTTTTATTTTCGGGTATCGGAAAGTCATTATTCGTCCAGCTCCTTTAAGCGAGCCAGCTTTGCGATTTCTTCACGTATTTCCTTTGCGACCGCTTCATCTAGGTAAGGAATCGCATGGTGGCCTTTCATCGTTGTCACAGTAACCGAAAAGACGTTGAATTTACGCATCAGCATCCCCTGATTCAGCTCGATTGACTGAATTTTTGCCATAGGGACGACTGTTTCTGAGATGGTAAATATCCCGCTTTTGATAAATAGGTAATCTTCTGTTATGCCGTAGTGAAATGATTTATAAAATAGCGGTGTTTCAATCAATATGGCCCAGAATGCGCCTGAAATTGTGAGGACGAGCAAGCCGAATACAACATATTCAACCCAGCTCCACCAAGAAAAAATATGAGTACAAACAAGCAAAGCTATTAAGACAATGATTGTTAGTACAGATGTGATTAGCTCATGCAGATTACGGATCTTCGGTGTTTTTTCAGAAATCTTATAATATGTAACGTCCATACTATGCTCCTTTTCTTGCTGTTTTCCATGTAACTTACTTACGTGTATAAGCGTTAAAAGTTTCAATTCTTTTGGAAAAAAATGCTTGTTTTGGTGTGCAAGCCGCTTTCGAATTGCTATATAAAAATCCCCACATCATTGGGCCGCAAGACGCAACCCGAATGCTGAAGGGAATGAAGAAACTGCTGGAAAAGCCAGCATGTAAGGCTTTCGATTAAGTAAAAATCTATTTAACTAAAAGGGGTATTGCTCATTTCAATAGACTCATTTCTTAATAAACCCTGGAGTAGCCCTCTGAAACGTTTTACCAACAAGAATATGCTGCAATGGCTGAGGAAGGGAATGAACCAAACGTGTAATTCGGCCAGATAATCCCTGTTGTGTTACCCGTTACACTGGATGAAAGTACATACATTAAAAACAGCTGGCCGTTTCTCAGGAGTACAGTCGTCCATCTGCCGTCACATCCTGCCGCAAATCTCGTAACGCCTCCTTGGCCTCCTGGTTGTTGCAGCATACTTTGAGCCTGTTGAGGATTCTGGCTTAAATACTGGAACTGGTTAATTGTCTGCTGGGATGGGGGAGGAGGGGTTACTGAACCGCCGGAACTAGGGGGTCTGTTACTAGGCTGGCCGGGAAAGCCGCCAGAACCTCCGCCAGGAAATCCACCTGGGAATCCACCCGGGAATCCACCTGGTGTTCCTCCCGGGAATCCGCCTGGTGTTCCACCTGGGAATCCGCCTGGTGTTCCTCCCGGGAATCCACCTGGTGTTCCGCCAGGAAAGCTACCTGGAGACCCACCTGGAAATCCTCCAGGAAATCCGCCTGGAAAAAAAGTCATTTAATCGCTCCTTCTTTTTTAGATATAGTACTGTATGAAAAGAAGTCTCGCGTAAGTGGTACAATTACCCAATCCCTGTAAGAAGCCGTCATTTTATCTGACCAACTCAGTGTAGCCTAGCCATCTTTTATATTCATAGAATTATTTTATTTGTTGTGTTCCTATTTAGCTCCTAAAAGTCCGAAAGTGCTTTTGCATATTCAAAAGGTGTTGGAAGGATAAAAGGAAGAATTCTGCGTTCTCCTCCATCTCTAAATGCTTTTATTTCAGCTGCATAATTAATTTGCACTTCTAAAATCCAAAACTTTTTGTTCTTATCCATTACTAAGTCGAAACAAACGTCCCCTAATTTATATCCTTTTGCCTCCATGACTTTTAATGCTAGGATGCATACATTCGCTATTTCTTCTATTTTTGCTTTTGCTTTTTTTTCAGTTAGTCCATAAAATTCCTGCAGCGCTTGTTCTCCCGGGATAATTCTTTCTCTATTCTGCGAGTTTGCAATGATGCTGTCTTTTTTGCCGACCTTTGTTTCCAGCCCGGATAATCTCCAATTTTTCGAGTAATCCTTTTGGAGGTAAATCCTGAAATCAAGCTTGTTTTGATCTTTATTAAATGTAAGGATTTCCTCTTGAACGATATACTCCTTATTCGGTATCAATTGCTTTTGAAGGGTTTCAGATAACAGCTTCTTAGTTTTTATTTCAACTGTATTGCCGTCTATATCTGACCATTTATAATGATCATCCATTTTCTTAACATGAAATATGCCATTCCCTCCTGCCATAGAGACAGGTTTTAAATAAACAGAGTCACTATATTCCAATGCCTTCAATACACCGTTTACATTATCGAATTTTTTTGTTTTAGGTAAATAATTTTTTATGGCAGGTTGTTTATACATTAACTTCCAAAATTCAAATTTATCTGTGTTGCCATAAGGATAGTTGAAGATTTTATCTCCTATTTCTTTCTTCAAGTAATCATACCTGGATTTTCGTAAAGGAATCCGGTTGAAAATAGCATTAGGAAATGGAAAAACTCCATTTACGAATGATTTTTTTTCAGGGTCGTAGTAACATCCTGAGATCGTTTTATTCCATTTATCAATTGTTTTAGGGAAAAAGAGGAATATTAGTCCCTTAATATTTTCATAGTCAGCAAAACGCAGCAGCTGCTGATTAGGATCATTCATATAACGTGTGTATACAATCATCCCAATAACCGGTCCCAAGTATAAGTGGTTGTTTATAAAATAATATTCGTAAGGTAAAAGTGGAATGGAGATAAGCTTTGTTAGGTTTTGGGGGATAATTATTTCTCCAGTTTTTAAATCATTATCGATTTTTATTTTCAAGCGTTTCGTTAATTGTCCAAAGTGGAGAGTTATCTCGTCTGCTTGGGGGTCAATACTTTCAAGAGTCCGGCTATTGAGATAAATGTTTTTTTCATTACTACCGGCTTTTATTTCTATTGAGTAAAAAAATCTATCTTTTATATAGGAAACGGTCTTATTCATATTCATGGCGCTGGATCCTTTTACGAGGATGACACTATTTGCTTCAATGCTTTTTTTCAGCTCCCTATGAAGACCATCCCTATTTTTAAAGTGCTTTACCTTTTCTGCGGGATAGGCTGCATCTAACAAACCTTTATTAATAAAATTCGCCGCCTGCCCATAAGTAAAAATAGCATCCACCTGTTTAGTGGCTAAGTAGGAGCCTACCTCTATATGACCTTCATCGGAATAGTCACCCAGCTCAAGCATGCTTCCTAACACAACAATCTGTTTTCTTCCTTTTCCAAGTTTCTCCTGTACATCGAGTGCAGCTTTTACAGATTGAGGATTAGCATTCACTGTATCATCAATAAGAATGGACTGATTTTGCAATTCAATAATGTTCAATCGCTTAATTGGCATTTGAAAGTTTTCGAGTCCAGCCCGAATCTCACTTGCAGTAAAACCTAGATGATGAGAAAGAGCCACCGCAAATAATGTATTGTAAATCATATGTTCTCCAAATGTAGGAATAAAAAAGTGCTCCTCCACATTATCTAAAAGAACTTTAAACTTCATTCCTCTTTGAACATAGTTAATATCTCTAGCTCGGTAATCAGATTTTTTATTTATCCCAATTGTAATGATTTTTCCCTTAAATGTACTTGTATCTAAGAGTTTTGAATTATCGTCATCCTCGTTGAGTAACAGCAATCCATCCCGTTTCATATATTTAATTAAGGCAGACTTATTTTTAGCAGTAGATTCAATACTGTTTCCAAGGTTCCCAAAATGGGCAGTTCCAATATTAGTAATGATTGAAATGTTAGGTTGTAAATAACTGCAATGTATTTTGCCTGCTCCCGGTTTTCCCATTCCAAGCTCCAATATGATTGCATCAATTGAAGAGTCATAGCTTTCTGCAATTTGCTGCGTATTAGTTGGTAAATTTTTATTGCCTGTATTTTTTAACACTTTCCATTTCTGCTCTAAAATAGAGGAGAGAATTTCCCGTGTTGTGGTTTTGCCGGAACTACCAGTAATACCTATCGCTGGTATGTCTGGTTTTAGTTGATTCATAGATGTTACCTCCCGTAAAAATAATGAATGGAAAATCAAAAGAGACGGAGGTGTTGATTATTTACTTATTCTTATATGAAAGCTAGTTAAAAGAACTAGCTCTCTTCCGTGGCCTTTGCTATTGCTAGTTTGGCTAAAAGAAGGGTTGGATCAACCAGTTCCATCTCTGTTTGAAAAAGAGGGTACATAAGCGGTATTTCAGTACAGCATCCCACTAATAATGAAGCACCGCCATCCTTATAACGATTTATAATTTGATTTAATTTATCCATAGTTAAACTGCGAGGATTTAAATCCCCGCCTTTAACCGATTTTATCGCTTTATCTACAATTTTCTGTTCTTCTGAATTTGGGATAGTAATGGAGAAGGAGCTGTTTTCAAATTCGCGCTGATACAATTTTGACTGGATTGTCGTTTCAGTAGCCAAGAGCAGGAGCTTGTTATTTTCTTTGCCTCCATAAAGCTGATCTATTGAACCTACTGTATTTTTAATAATGCTGTAAAAAGGAATCGTTAGATGTTTCTGTATTTCTTCATACCAAATATGAGCAGTATGGCAAGGCATAATGAGAAAGTCTGCACCAGCTTCCTGCAAAATGACAGCTGACTGTATTAATTCCGGCAGGGGACTAGCAGAGTGACAAGTAAGATGAACTCTAGGAGGAATCTTAGGATTATTATAAATAATAATTTTAAGATGATCCTGATCTACTTCGGCAGGAGTATTCTCTAAAATTTTATTAAATAAATCTACAGTTGCAAAAGGCCCCATTCCTCCAAGAATACCAATCGTTTTATTTATCTGTCTCTCCATTAGGAGATAGACCTTTCTCTACAGGCGAATTCTCTAAATTACCAGTAAAAGATTCTAACCTTTTTAGCGCCTTATCTAACTCCTGCTCTGGTAGTTGATTAGTGACATAAAGAGAATAAAGAATCGCAAAGGCAATTGGTTTTACATCCACTTCAACCGTAATATCTATATTCACAGTCGAATTTCCGCTATTAGAGACTTTCGATTGGACTAAATGATCTATACCTGCATTTGTCTTTTCATCGATATTTTTTTGGGAAGGATCAGAAGGTATTTTTTCATTTTTCATCATTCATACACCCTTCTTTTAAAAGTCAATTCTTTGCTCTTGATCCTGTGCAGCATCTGCTTTCACAATTGATTCGGCTTTTGACTTAGCCGTTGAGTATAAACTAATATGGTTTTTTGAATTTCCGCTGTTCTCTATTACTGCCGAATTATTGAAGTTTCCACAGTGCCCTTTATCCGGTTTTTTTGAAGATTTCCGAGCGCGTTCCTCTAAATAATATTTTTTTTCACAGCTAGGTTTCATTTTCAATATCCTCCTTAATAGTAAAGTTAGTTTAAAATTGATCTATTCATTTAGCCTTCCATTTCAAAATCAATATCCTGCTCTTGTTCTTGGTCGGCTTCTGCTTTTACAACAGTATCGACGTCAGATTTAGATTTAGTGAAAATATCCAAACAGTTTTCGGAATTCCCACTATTTTTTATAGCGAGAGTATTATTCATTCCTTGCTTTTCTTTATCTAAATTTTCCATTGTTTCACCCCTAAATAATATTTTTAAAGCCCAATAATCCTTATTTTGCAATTATGGTAATTACTATTGTTAATCTATTCAAACAGCAACCAATCCGCCACGGTTAATCACCTAATACATAACGGAAATTATATAAACAAATATATATAAGGTGGACTTTCATAAATCAAAATTTTCTAAAACTTAGAGTGTCCCTATAAGGGAAATTTCCACTTTTAAAATTAGGCTGCTTGGGAGCTGACAGCTAGGCAATTTACAGCTAATTTACGGTACTATGAATAACCAATGGTTTAATTTCAAAGACCTCGATGGGGAACCAGTGAATGGTATGCAAATGGTCACCTTTTTTGGCGGTAAATTTTAGTTACATAACGAAATTGTCAAGGCAGTTTCTTTCTAGATAACGAAAGGGGAACTTTTGTTTACCAACGACCTTCAACAATTGGCCGCTTTTCTGAAAATCAGGAAAGCGCTTTTCTTTATAAAAAGGGCAATTATCTAGCGTAACAACATCAAAATGATTGGATATTTATGTTAAAATGTAAGAGGGTTTAAACCAAAGTTCCGTTCAATTGCGAAAGCATAATAACTAGAATAATAGCGGAGGTGCATTCATTGAATCACGATAAAGAAAGTCCAGAAGAAAGAAGAGAAAGAATGAGACAAGAAGAATTAAAAGGGAACCCTGGAGGAAGCAGCCACGGTGGAGGACTTCAAGATTTAATTGGGGATTTAGGCTGGAAAGGTACGGGGATACTTATTCTTCTCATAATATTTAGTATGGTAATCTATTTAGCCTTCTTCAACTAAAGGGCGCATTTCTTACAAGGAATGCGTCTATTTTTATTTTAAATAAAAGTCTAACTATTAAAATAACCAGCTGCCAATTTAGATTTGGCAGCTGGTTTGTTTATATATGCCTTTATAATAGGGGGAACAAAGTCCTCGTATGAAAGGCGGCGCGATTATTTTTTATTTTCAGCGAGCTTGAAGCGTTCGACAATCTGTTTTAGTTCTGCCGAAATGCGTGTCAACTGTTGAACAGATTCAGCTGCTTTCTGTAATTCATCCTGCTGTGTGACAGAGGATGCACTTACCTGTTCGGCAGAAGCGGCTGTTTGTTCTGAAACTGCTGAAACACTTTGAATAGCAAGGATGGCTTGGTCTTTATTTGCAACCATTTCAGCCAGCTTCGCAGATAGTTCTCCAATAATCCTGTTCATTTCCTCAGTTAGTTCGGCATTGCGGGTAAAAGCTTGCCCTGTATTTGCAACTGATTCATTCTGAGTCTTCATGGATTTAGTGTTCTCATTTACAACTTCGATCGTTGCTTTTGTTTGAGTCAATATTTCCTGAACGGTCTGCTGGATTGTGCTTGTTTCCCTGCTGGATTGTTCGGCAAGCTTGCGCACTTCTTCTGCTACGACAGCAAAGCCTTTTCCGTGTTCACCAGCGCGGGCTGCTTCAATGCTTGCATTTAATGCAAGCAGGTTCGTCTGAGCTGTAATGTCTTGAATAGATGTAATGATTTGATTGATTCCGGCAATTTTGTCCGTCAAGGCATGAATCTGCTGTTCAACTTGCTCATTCATTTGATTGGCAACCACATTTTGTTCACGAAGTCTGACAACCTGCTCCAGTCCATTCTGAGTCGATTGGATACTTTGCTGTGATAGGTGATCCATATTATCGGAAAGACTTGAGATAACGGTAATTTGATCTGCAAGCCTGCCGATTTGCTCACTAGTCTGCTCTGTATCTTCTGACTGCTTCGCTGCACCAACTGCAATTTCTCCTATTGCCGCTGAAACTTCCTGGCTGGAAGCAACAATTTCTTCAAATGTATGGTTTACGAGTGCCGATGAATTAGTCAGACGCGAAGAAGCCTCTAGTACTCCGGCAAGCGCTTCGTTAGTCTGGTTCAGCATATAGTTATACGATGTGGCGACAGAGCCGATTTCATCCTGCTTCAAACGCGTTGTATCGACATTTTCCGATAAATCACCTGAAGCCGCGCGTTCCATGGATTTTTGAACGTTCATAAGCGGTTTGATATGTCGATAGATAAACCAGGCTGTTGAAAGGCCCATTAACACCATAATAGCGATGCCCCAAAAAATTGTAGTAGTAGCGATTTTTACAAAAGGCTCAATGATTACCGAGCGGGGCAGAACGGTTTGAATAGTCCATGTTTCCTCAAAACCGTCTAGCTGAATGGGTGCAAATGAGTTGAAAGCCCGCTCATTAAAGCTTTTAGAGTCAACGTATGTAGACGCTGTTTCACTGCGGTCTATTGCATCTTTTATAGGCTGCCAGTCAATCGCATCCTTCATATTCGTCCCGTTCATAGCTTCTTTCAGACTATTGGCGATTACTGTTCCGTCATGCGAAATTACACTAGCATATCCTCCGGCAGGTGTAATTTCCTTTGTTAATTCCGTTAAGAAATTTAATGAAACACTCGCCATTAGAACCCCCATAAAGTTTCCATCTTTTGTTAAAAGGGGGACGGATAACGTGGTCATCATGCTTTCTTTCCCATCTTCTTCATATGTAAATGGTTCTTTAAATAAAGGCTTCTTTTCGTTTTTAGGGACTAAATACCAATCTCCTGCTCCAGGTGTATCATAACCTGAGGCAGGCTGCAGTACAGAGCCATCCTTTGTTTTTTGTATATAGACAGTGAATCTCCCTTGCGCATCAATAAGTGGCTGCTGCTCTGCAGAAAGGGGATCGATTGTCAGCATGTCCTTTTCAAAAATGACAGACATCCCAATAGCATTAGGACTGCCTTCTAAATTTGCCTGTAAGATAGAGAGAATTTCTGTTGCACGCAGCTTCTCTTGTGCATATAACATTTCTAAAATCTGCTTTGTTGTAGTTAAGGATTCGTCTACCTCACGAAAGTGTTGACTTAGCCTTAATGCAACCTGTTCTGTATCTGTTACTTCAAATTTCTCGGCATTTTTTATAGTTTCCTTATGGCTAGTTATACTTGTCATTAGCGCATAGATAACAAATAAGACTGTGAAAATTCCTATAATTAAGGCCGAGAGCTTAAAAACTAAACTGTTTTTTCTTTTCATCATCAATTCCCCTTCTTTTTTCCTATACAAGACTTATAAATTATATACAATTACCTAAAGAAAAGGAATCGTGGAATATGAATTTTTCAGTATTAAATAATATTTTCTTGATAATAAGCTATATTCTTGTATGGGAAGAATTCATTGGACGAGAGGATAAAGACAAACAGAAATAGGTAGTTTAAATGTGTCTAAAATGTGTCTGCACAAAGCGAAGAACTTAAAATTAACATTGAATTTTTAAGGATTTATTTGTTATAGTTGCAAATAGACCGTTTGGTATAATAGGAACAATATTGTACAGATAAGCATTCATATAGGAACGAACTGGCTATTGTGGTATGCCAAACATGCTATATGAATATTTAAACTTCTGGTAAAGAGGGAGTAGAGAAGCTTTCTTAAGAAGACAAGCATGCTCATTTCTCTGCAATATTTCTTCCTGTTAGTAATCCCGAAAATTTAAATAAGAATAGGAAGTTACACATGCAATCACATTTACAAGTGAAAAGTCCAAAATGGATGGCGGCTGTCTTAATGTTTGGTTCATTCATCGGTTTATTTGGTGAAACGGCTTTAAACATGGCAATGACAGACGTTATGACAGACTTTACAGTAAGTCCGGGAACAGCCCAGTGGCTAACAACAGGCTATCTATTAGTTTTAGCTATTTTAGTTCCTTTATCAGCGTATTTAGTGCGCTGGTTTACAACGCATCAATTAATCGTAGGCGCTTTAGTAATTTCGTTAATTGGGGGACTGCTCGCAGCCATTTCTCCAAACTTCGCTGTATTACTAGCGGGCCGTTTAATTCAGGCAATCGGGACGGGAATCTTCCTTCCATTAATGTTTAGTGCCGTGCTGATGATTTTCCCTATGGAAAAACGGGGTCCAGTTATGGGGATTGTCGGTTTAGTATTAACAGCGGGTCCGGCATTGGGGCCAACCATTGCAGGTCTAATTATCAGCGCTTCAAGCTGGCACTATATTTTCTGGATCATGATTGTGTTATACGTCCTGCTATTAATAGTCGGTGCACCTAAAATGGAAAACGTTTCTGCTATCACAAAGCCAAGAATTGATATTGTCTCCTTACTGTTATCGACGATTGGATTCGGCGGTTTCGTTTATGCCCTGGCAACATTAGCAGAACGTCCATTCTCTGACCCATTAGTTTGGGTACCGCTCATTGTCGGCATCGTAGCGTTAGTGCTATTCGCCGTGCGTCAATTCAAGATGCCGGAGCCGATGATCAATTTACACGTATTCAAATATCCGATGTTTACACTAGGTACAGTATTAATGGTTGCAACATTGTTCATGATTTTATCAGTAGCAATCTTAATTCCTCTGTATTTAAAGAGTGTATTAGCCTATACAGCAATTGCAGCAGGATTATTAATGCTGCCAGCTAACATTTTGAACATTATCATGTCGCCGCTTGTCGGTTCAAACTTTGATAAAATTGGAGCCCGTGTGTTCACTCGTATTGGTTTTACGCTGATTACAGTAGCTTCAATTTTAATGCTGCTGATTCTTTCTTCTACAACGCCGGTATGGCAGGTTGCGGGAACATTATGTATTTTCTTTGTAGGGGTTTCGATGACGATTATGCCATCCCAAACAAACGCAATGAATCAGCTGCCGCCGCAGCTGTATGCTGATGGGTCAGCAGCGATGAATACATTAACACAAGTAGCAGGTGCTGCAGGTACAGCAGTGGCAATTACGATGTTCACAGCAGGTCAAGACAGCTATGCAGCAGAGCACGGCGCAGGGCAGCCGCTGGATATGCTTGCGTATGGTATCCAGCACGCATTCATTGTTGTATTGGTTGTAGCCATTATTGGTTTGATTGGGTCTATCTTCATTAAAAACAGCAGACCCAGCCATTAATGAAAAAACTCTCGCCTAGGCGGGAGTTTTTATACTATAAGGGTGAAGAGTTTCTATTTAATCAGTACTCATAGGAAGCCAGTGACTAATTCCCGTTAATAATGGAGGAAATACGATATTCATCTCCATTTAGCGGATCACGTTGAAAATGAATTTCGAATGAGTCATTGTCATTTCTCAGAATGACATACAAACCGTCCAGCGCTTGTTTAATTGCAGGCTGGATCTCGAGGGAATAATGATTGACTGCGGAAAAATAATTAGTTTGTACTGGCTCGACGTCTCCTGAAAATTGGACCGTTTCATTCACTTCATCTATCTTTACGTTCGAATGGAAATGCTCCTTTATCCTCTCGAAATCATTGCTTCCTAATGCAGAGAAGCCATTCAGTGCCTGGTCAAACAACTCGGAAGAAAGTGCTGCTTCATGGGATGGGATAGTTGTTGTGACAATAGGGGCCTGCACTTGCTGGTCCAAAACAAAAAATAATGCAGCGGCTGCTATCATAAGGCCAACTGCTACTGAAAGAAGTAGGGTCCTTCTTTTCACAGCAGGCTTCCGCTGTAATGTTTTCTCGTGCTGCAAGGCCTGCTCACGAATCCTCTCTTTTAATTTCGATGTAAATAATTGCTGTGCTGCTACATGCGCATCAATCCCTCGCTGTACCATTTCATTTGTCAATCTAGTCAATACGATCACCTGCCTGCTCGGCTGAATTTTTCTTCAGTCGTTTCCTAGCACGACGCAATCTCGTGTAAATTGTACGCTCTGATAATTTTAGGGTGCTGCTCATCTCGCTAACGGAATAATCAAAGTAAAAATAAAAAATAATTACCTCACGATATTTAACAGGCAGAGATAGTATTTGCTCCCCTAATTCAAAATCTTCTTCAAACCGAATAAACATTTCCTCCGCAGAGGTAGACATATTCCCTTCAGGCATATGTTCTGTATAAAAAAGCTTTTTAAATGACCAGCGTTTTAAGTAGTCTTTACAACGGTTGATTGTCATTCGATATAGGTACGTTTCATAAGAAGATTTGCCTTTAAATTGGTGCTGCTTTTCATAAGCCTTCAAAAATACATCTTGTATAATATCTTCAGCAATATGTTGATCTTTTACATATGTATAAGCTAGGCGGATTAGTTTTTCCCCATGAACATTCATAGCCCACTCTAATTTTATGATTTGGTCATTATTCAATGATGTCTCACCTCTTTTTACTTATAAATTAGACGACACAAACCTTAAATATTGTTCAAATTTTCCATATTTTATTTTATCATTAATTCATAGTAATAAAAAACTTAGTCCCTTTGAAATAATCAGTAGCGATAAAGGAAACTCCATTTATAAAGTGCATCAATGAACAGAGTGTCTCAGCAATTATTGAATCAACGATAACTCCAGATAAATGTGGAAGCTTTTACTCATAATAGGGATTGTATAATAAGCCTTTCTCTTTTAATAAAGATAAGAAGGTATTAGCATACATTTGTGAGAACTAATAAAAATATGTAAGATGGATGAGTAGATATATTTTTGCAAGGCAGCAAGAGGAGGTTCACCATTGAAAAACACAGGAATTGTGATGATGTTTATAGGAGCGGTAATGCTCGCTATTTTTATGTATGCAGACATGCAGCTGACATTTGGTCTATGGCTGACAGGCTTCATCATAAGTATGCTCATCGCTGGGGCTGGCGCAATCATGCTGATTATCTATTTGGCAAAAGGTATTCGAGATGAGAAAATATCAAAAGATGATTTGAAATAAGAGGTTATCTTTCATTTCGACGAGCACCA
>JAPSKP010000122.1 GCA_031181585.1 Lysinibacillus sp. | reverse complement strand
TATATCAGCTCATTGGAAACAGGGTTGTCAACAGGACCGATTATCGTCTTATTTGCCTCCGGGATATTTTTTATATCCTATTTATTCAGTCCAAAATCAGGCCAGTTCAGCAAGTATATTCGTAGAGCAAAATTTCGGAAGCAAGGGGATCTATCATGATTGAATTATGGATTATTCTAACAGGTATTTTAGTCGGTATAACCTGCAGCATAGCTGGTGTATTTCTTGTTCTTCGGAAAATGTCCATGATTGCAGATGCTATCAGTCATACGGTACTATTCGGTATTGTTATGGCGTTTCTCATTACACAGACACTGAACGGTTTTTGGATGCTGATCGGTGCAGCGTGTGCAGGGCTTTTGACGGCGTACTTCGTTCAGCTGCTGCAAACATCTGGAATTCAAGAGGATGCTGCGATTGGCGTAACATTTACATCCCTTTTTGCTTTAGGTGTTCTACTAATCACTCTATTTGCGGGAAATGTTCATCTCGATGTAGAGCATGTATTGATGGGAGAAATTGCTTTTGTACCTTGGGATAAATGGACTCTATTTACCATTACCATGCCTAAAGCCGTTTGGATGCTGTTGTTGGTCTTGGTCATCAACATAGGGTTCCTGCTTCTATTTTTTAAGGAAATGAAACTTTCTACCTTTGATCCGATCTATGCTGTCTCAATTGGCCTGCCGATTACCGTTTTGCATTACGGATTCATGACGACCATTTCTTTAACGACCGTGGCAGCATTTGATAGTGTCGGAGCCATTTTAGTTGTCGCGATGCTTATCGGTCCGGCAGCGACTGCCTACCTAATCAGCAAATCAGTTCTGCAAATGTTTGTTTTTAGTATTAGTTTCGGCACTATCGCAGCTTTTGCTGGCTATTATATAGCAAAATGGCTCGATACTTCTATAGCCGGAATGATGGCAGCAATCATTGGGGTTATTTTCATACTCGTATTTATAATAGAAAAGGCATACCAGGTGCTTATTCGAAAAATGACTGCAAGCAATACTATATTATAACGAAATGGGATTCCGTCTATATAATGGAGTCCTTTTTTATTTACAGTTGCTGCTTTCTGCTGAATAAATCAAATGAATAGGGCAATAGTAAAAAAGGTAATAAACTTTTATAAAAATTTTTCTGAATATTATTGACACTGCCTTTTTACTGTACTATATTAATTACATAATATAAAAACTGTTATAGTACAAGGAGGTCATTTCACATGACAATGTATCAAGAGGGTTATGAAGTGTATCGTGAAAGATGTGAACAATTCGGGCTAGAGCCGATCAATTTCCGCTATTATATTATGCAGCTATCACATGATCAATTAAATGCTTTTAATGAACAAGCACGTACAAAGAAAGGAAGCAATGAAGGATGAATGACTATCGCCATGGCTATGAAACATACAGGAAGGCCTGTGAAAAGCATGATTTGGAACCGATCAATTTTCGTTACTATATATTAAATTTATCCCAAGAGCAGCTTCATGCCTATAATGAATCGGCAGAGCGGAAAAGGAGTCATGATGAATACGCCAGTCACTGATGCCACATAACAGCCTTACTGAACAATAGTTTTCAGTAAGGCTGTTATTATTTCAAGGATAATATGTGCTCCAAGAATAAATTACTATTTTACGTATAAGCCAGATACGATTATAGAAATTGATTTCATAAACCCTTATTTCAAATTAATCCTTTTGTAATAGACTATTTTTTATAAACTATTAATATTCTCACAGTTATTGTATTTGGAAAGTGATGGGATTATAATAAAATAAAGAGTTTTGAGTCAGTATGTGGGAATGGGGAGAAATTTATGCAAACTTCGAATGAGTAAAAAGCATTAGAAAAGCTTGAATTATCAATTGTTGAATTAGAAGATATGAAATCAGCACTAGATGAAGCCGTTATTGTAGCAATTACAGATAAACAAGGTATTATCACATCTGTAAATGACCGATTCTGTGCGATATCAAAATATACGCATGACGAACTGATCGGCCAGGATCACCGTATTTTAAATTCAGGTTACCATCCCCAAATATTCTTTAAAAATATGTGGAAGACAATTGGAAAAGGAAAGACATGGCACGGTGAAATCTGCAATCGTGCGAAAGATGGTTCGCTCTATTGGGTCCAGACAACGATTGCTCCATTCATGGATGACCGCGGGAAACCTTATCAATATATCTCCATTCGTACAGACATCACGGCTCAAAAGAACATTCAACAAATAACACATATTGCTTATCACGATGACTTAACTGGTTTACCAAATCGACGCAGCCTATTGAAAAGACTGAACGAAGATGTGAAGGAATGTAAAAAGCTTGATACATCCTTTGCTGTGTTGCTGTTGGATATCAATCGCTTTAAAAATGTCAATGACGGTCTTGGGCATAAAGTAGGGGATCTTTTTTTAAAAGAAATCTCGGATCGCCTGCAGACTTTAGACAGTCAAAAAGATAGGTTTTATCGACTGAACGGTGATGAATTCGTGTACATTCTAAAAGATGTTACACGAGTAGAGGAAATGGCGGAAAGAATGCTTTCGATTTTTAAAGAAAGCTTCAACTTTTTAGGATATTAATTTTATTCAAGTGCAAGCATTGGAATCAGCCTTTTCCCTGCTCATGGCGATTCGGTATCTGACATAATTAAATGCGCGGATATCGCCATGTATGAAGCCAAAAAGAAGAATGGGAACGTCTCCATCATTTATTCTGCCGATTTAAATGGTATCAATGATTCATTGCTAATGCTGGAAACGAAACTACACCATGCGCTTGAGAATAACACTTTCGAATTACATTATCAGCCGAAAATTACTGTGGAGACAGGAAAGATGGAGGGAATGGAAGCCCTTATTCGCTGGACAGATGAAGAACTAGGGTTTGTTCCGCCTGATCAATTCATCCCGTTTGCAGAAGAATGCGGGCTGATTGCTGACATTGGAGAATGGGTACTTACAAAAGCAGCGATGCAGGCGAAGCGGTGGAATGACCAGTATAATACAAACCTTCGTGTGGCGGTGAACATTTCTCCAAAGCATTTAGCGGAACAGACCTTTGTGGAACGGCTGCAGAAAATCATAGAGGAAGTTGCATTGGATCCCAATCATCTTGAAATTGAGATTACAGAAATGAGTATGATGGATCAAAACAGCGATCTTATTCATAAAATTCTAAAACTCAAAAAGATGGGCATTACTATTTCAATTGATGATTTTGGAACGGGTTACTCCTCGCTCAGCTATTTAAAAGAATTCCCCATAGACGCGTTAAAAATTGATCGCTCATTTATTCAAAATATAAGCAAAGAAGAGACGGGCGTTGCCATGGTAGAGGCAATCATTAAAATTGCCCATGCCTTGAATTTAGCCGTTGTAGCCGAAGGGGTAGAAGAAGAAAGGGAACTCCAAATATTAAAAAATTATTCCTGTGAGTATGTACAGGGTTACTATTTCAGTAAACCACTTAACGTAACCGACTTCATTCATCACATTGAAAAGTCTCTCCATCCGCAAAATTAACATAGGAAAGCGCCATATACTCATACGGAGCTTTTTTTATAGCCTGCAATAATTACAGCCTTGCTAAAAACAAGCTCTGCCTCGATTGTACTTTTCTAATCGAAGCAGAGTGTATATAGACTTTAATACAGAGAACGGCGATAAGGGTTATATGCTTCCTGGATACCCATTTCTCCCTTTTCTTCATACTGGATCGACATTGAGGCACTAGACTGCTGTTGTTCCGCTTTCCATCCAAAAAAGGTAAATGACATCCATAAACTCCTCGTTAATGACGCAAACATTTTATCACTCCATTTTGTTTAATTCTATTAAACTTAATATATGTTCGGTATTCAAAAAACGTCAATTATTTTTAAATAAAATTAAACTTTAAGAATTCTCCTTTTTACTTTTTGTCAAAAAATGTTTAAAAAGATTAAAATTTGTTATGATGAAAGAAGAGGTGAGTGAATGAATGAATTAGGTGTAACGATAAAAAAATTACGTAAAGAAAAGAAATTGACCCTTGCACAGTTGGCTGGCGATCGATTGACAAAGGGCATGCTGAGCTTGATTGAAAACGGAAAAGCTCAGCCATCAATGGAAAGTCTTCGCTATATAGCAGGGCAGCTAGAAGTGGAGGTGACGGCTTTACTCCATAATCAATCACTTGAACAAAAACGTGCGCTATTGTTACAGGCAGAAGAAATGATGAAAGAAGCAACCGATGTTTTCCGGGAGAAAACACAAGAAGAAATCCTAGAAGAACTGCTTCTTCTATTAGCGCCTCAAATGGATAGAATACAAGGTTCCTATTTCGAAGAAGTACGGCTGATGGATCTATGGATGCGTGCAAGATGTCAGCTGAAATTAGGGTTCGATCTACAGGAATACAAAAAAGTCCTTGGAAAATACGAGGAAGTCCATGCATTTACATACGTCATAAAAGGCTACAGTTTCTTATGCTGGAACGCCTACGAAGAGAGGGATTATAAATCAGTACTCGAATTTCTTCTCCAAGGTGAACAGGTGATGAATGACCACGAATTTATGGTGGATGATTTAGTAAAGCTTGATTTATATTACAATTTGGCTCTAGCATACGGTGCGTTAAATGATTCTAAACAAACAGAGGTGTATACAAGTAAGGCAATGGAGTTATCCAAGCGTAACCGCATTTACTATAGGCTGGAAGACTTTTACCGGCTGATGTTCTCCCGTGCTGTTGAAATGGAGGATCAAGAAAAGAGTCGGTTGTACTTAACAAAGCTTCGGTTGCTCGATGAACTTGCGCAGAATTTCCAAATGCACACGTTTTTAATGTATGCAACTGCACATTACGCAAATTACATCGAAAAAGACTATCGGAAGACAATTATGCTATTAGAGGATTTTTTACCTATACTGGAAGAAAAGCGAGGGAAGGGCTCATTAGTCTCCCCTCTTTTCCAAGTAGAGCAGGCATATGCACATTGGCAGCTTGCTGAAACACAGCAGGTGATAGATGTATTAGCAACACTTTATTTGCCGGAATTCCAATACCACCCGTTTGATTTAGTTTATCTTTATTTTGGATTTGCCATCAGAGCGGCAGCCTATCATGCGCTTGGCAATCACGAGCGGGCCAAGCAGGATATTCTTTATGCACATAACGGTTGTTTATCATTTGCCGATTCAAAATATAAAAGCTTTATTGTCGAAACTTATGGGAAAATCATGAAATAATAAAAGCAAGTAAAAAACGACCTGCCCAGAAAGTTATAGATTTCTCGGCAGGTCTATTTTCTTTACAATTTTCCAGATAATAGAGGATACTGCACAGGCAATACCAACAAATGCTGTAATAATCGGCTTATGGTTCAATCAAGTTTTGCAGCAATAGGAATTGTTCATCATCCAGCAAGTCACCATATTCGTTCAGCAGCTGGCTGTTCACTACAATTTTGTCCTTATGTGTTAAATAAAGTGTTTCTGTCAGGTGACGTATTACAAGAGGAACGGGCTTTTGATGATTGAATTTATTCATATGCTTATCCATAAAGCCTTCAGAAAGCTCGCATTCCGTATTATTACCTAAGGCATTAAAGTCCACATATTTAATATGTGCTTCTAAAAAATCCTCTGTTAAATAAGGATTATGTTCGCAAATTAGAGACCAGTCAAGCATTTCTCGGTAACGGTGAATCCAGTGCTGCTCTAATGTATAGCTAATCAGTTCAAGCTGTTTCTCTGAGTAGGCTGAGAATTTCTGGTCCATTTCTCTGTTTGTTAATTTTTTATAACCAAATCGATCATATAATTGTGATGCCAGGGAAGGGATTCCTTTTACAAGATGCTCACTGCCGGGCCATTTACTTGTTCCGCGGTCATATTCAAAAAACTCCAACTCAGCCATTTCCTCTTCTTCTTCAAAGGAAGGGAGAATATCTTCCACCTCGCCATCCTCTCCGTCCGCTTCAAGAAATTCCTCAAGTTCCTTTGCAAGCTCCGGTTCTAACTGTGTATACATATAATCACGGAAAGGCTTTGATAATCGGCTAAGAACCGGGTAGTTACTAGCGATCATCTCGAAGTCTACAGAAGAAAGATGATCGATCAAATATGCCTCCGTCAAATATGGGTTAATAGCACAAATGACACTGAAATCAATAGAAGGTAAATAAGCTTCTATATCATTTGGATGCATCTGTGCTACTTGGTAGCGCCACTTGGCATACTGCGCCACAAATACCTGATCATAGTTTGGATACTCATGTAAAATCATATCCAGATCCACCTTTGTCACAACGGATTTTACATACGCAGGCACCGCTGTCACATCAAAATCAGCAGGGAAGTCGAGTTCTTGATATCTTTCTTCAACTGGATATCCCTTCTTTCTTCCAGCATGTGTAGCAAAGCTGTAAGAACCGACTGAGCCTCTTTCTTCTAATAGTATATAAGCAAGCTCTTGGCGCTGATCTCGTGTCAGCCTTACATGCTTTGGGAACTTTACCGAGGCAAAATACGTTACGTTCGCCATATCATAAAAGAATTTATAATCACCTTCAGGCGTAAATGCCTTATCGTCCATATTTTTCTGCCAATAGAGAAGTGCTCCGAAGATTGGTTCATAATTCGAAAAAGTAATATTCGCAATGGAAAATATATTATGGGAAAGAGATTCATCATAGACCACTTTAATAAAATCGATATTTTTTATCTTTAGCATACAAACCTCCATACTACATCAGTCTTGTATTAGTATAACGAATTTTAGGGAAAGTACGTAATAATTACAACTAAAAGTTATGAAAGTTTCTTCTAGGCATCTCGCTTAAATCATCAGAATATTTATGTTATAGTAGATTTGTTCACGTTACGGTATAGTTAACAAGACAGTAACCCTTTAACCTTCTATCAGCTTCGTTTATGCGTTCGTCTGTTAGTAATTAGCCTAGCTTTGCCTCTACACCAATGCTTTAACGAAGATTTTTGAAGTAAGCTGCATTCAATGAACGTGAAACGAAGAGCAAAAAGTTCTATCCCTTTGCAGATTGCAAGTGTATTTGCATAATAACAGATTTCAGCTACAGAATTGAATACAGACTATACCATAACCAACACATTAAGCGCCTCTATTCAGGGGCGCTTTTTTTGTAAACATGATATACAATATAATTTTCAGCTAAGGTGGAAGGAAGCTACAATTCGTACACTTTATTTGTAAACGGAAGATGGGATACTGTCGA